>JAEURL010000325.1 GCA_016789165.1 Anaerolineales bacterium
AGCGAGATGATCCTGAGCCTGCAAGGCGACGGCGTGTCCGTCAACCGCTACCAGATGACGAGCCACCCCCAGGCCTTCATGGGCAACGCCGAGGTGATGCGCCTGGTGCGCGCCCAGCAGATGGCGGCCCTGCCCATCACCGTCGTGCATGGTCAGGTGCTCAGGAGCGGCGCCTATCCCTCCCTGGCCGAGGTGCGCGCGGCGCTCGCCGGGAGCGCGGCGTGAGCGCCTTCCACTTCTTTTCCGGCAAGGGCGGCGTGGGCAAGACCAGCCTGGCCTGCGCCACAGCCGTCCAGGCCGCGGACGCCGGCCGGCGCACCCTGCTCGTCACCACCGATCCGGCCTCCAACCTGGCCGATGTGTTCGAGCAACCCATTGGCCATCGGGTCACGCCCATCGCGGCCGTGCCCAACCTATGGGCGATGGAGATCGACCCCGACCGCGCCACCGACGAATACAAGGAGCGCGCCCTGGCGCCGCTGCGCGCGGCCTTCCCGCCCGCCCTGGTGGCCGTCATTGAAGAGCAGATGAGCGGCCCATGCACGTCCGAAGTGGCGGCCTTCGACCGCTTCACGGATTTCCTGGAAGCGCCGGCCCCCGGCCAGCCGGCCTATGACCTCGTGATCTTCGACACCGCGCCCACCGGCCACACCCTGCGCCTGCTGGAATTACCGGCCGAGTGGAGCCAATCTATTGACGCGGCCAGCGCCGGCAGCGGCCAGACCTGCATCGGGCCAGCCGCGGCCGTGCAGGACGCCAAGCACAAGTACGAGCGCGCCCTGGCCCAGCTCCGCAACCCGGCGCAGACCACGTTCACCTTTGTCCTCCAGCCGGAGGCGATCTCGATCCGCGAGACCCAGCGTGCCATCGGCGAACTCGGCCACCTTGGCATCCACTCCCATCAGTTGATCGTCAATGCCGTCATCCCGCCGGAGGCCGCCGCCGATCCGCTCTTCGCGGCCCGGCGGGAGAGGCCGCAACAGTATCTGGCCCAGATCGCGGTCGACCTGCCCTGGCCGGCCCGCCAGGTCCCGCTGCTCAGCGGCGAGATCAAAGGCCTGGACCGCGTGCGCGCGCTGGCGGGGCTGTTGACCGACCCCAACGCCCGGCCGACCTTTGAGGTGGAGGCGGGCGAGCCGCCGGCCCCGGATTGGCCCGCCGCCGCGATTCTGGCGCGCCTCCAACCGCCGGCCGGCCGGCGCCGCACGCTCTTCTTCGCCGGCAAAGGCGGCGTGGGCAAGACCGTGGCCTCCTGCGTGACCGCCGTCCACCTGGCCCGCCAGGGTTTCCACACCTTGCTGCTCACCACGGACCCGGCCGCCCATCTGGGCGATGTGCTGGGTGTGCCGGTGGGCGACAGCGCCGCGCCCGTGGCCGGCGCGCCCAACTTGTGGGCAGCCAAGATTGATCCCAAGGCGGCGGCCGAGACCTACAAGGCCCGCATCCTGGACGACGCCCGCCGGCGCGGCCGGCCGCCGGAGGCCCTGCGCGTGATGGCGGAAGAGCTCGATTCGCCCTGCACCGAGGAGATGGCGGCCTTCGACTTGTTCATCGATTACGCTTCCCAGGCGGACTGGGACGTCGTGGTCTTCGACACCGCGCCCACCGGCCACACCCTGCGCCTGCTGGAATTGCCCCTGGATTGGAGCCAGCAGCTGGACGTGAAGGTCTTCGCCACCGTGGACACGGCCGCGGCTGACGACGTGGCCAAGCGGCGCTTTGGGGATGTGATCGCCATGATGCGCGACCCCGCTCGCAGCACCTTCGCTTTCGTCATGTATCCGGAGGCGACGCCGATCCTCGAAGCCCACCGCGCCAGCCAGGAGCTGCGCGCGCTCGGCATTGCGCCGGGCCTGGTGGTCGCCAACTTCATCATCCCGCCGGACGCCGCGGCAGCCGCCCCCTTCACCCGTGCCCGCCGCGCCATGCAGGCCCGTTACCTGGCCGAGATCGGCCAGCGCTTCGATGTGCCCGTCCTGCGTATCCCGCTTTTGCCGCAGGAGGTCAAGGGTTTGGCGACGCTGACCGCGCTGGGTGAGCAGTTGTACGGCCAGGGCGCGCCGGCGGCATGGCCGGCCTGACCGTTGAGGAGCCTATGAACACCCTGCCCCCGCTCTCCGTGACCACCACCCAGGCTGCCCGGAACCTGGCCGCCGCCTTGTCCGAGACGCCGGAATTCCAGGCGTTTGAACAAGCCAGCCAGGCGCTGCGCGCCGACCCCACGGCCGGCCTGGCCATCCGGGCGCTCCAGGCCAAGCAACAGGCGCTGCGGGCCGTGCTGGCGTTGGGCGCCGCCAGCCCGGACGAGCAGGCTGAGCTGGCGGAGCTGGAGCGCGCCGTGCGCGAGCACCCGGTGGTCGGCGCTTACGCCCGCGCCGAGGGCGGGCTGACCGCGCTCTGCCAGACCGTCGGAGACGTGCTCTCCGACCACACCGGCCTGAACTTTGCCGCGGCCTGCGGCGCCGGCGGCTGCTGCTGAAAGGACCCGCCCATGTTGGAATTGATGCTGCCCGCCCCCGTCCGCACTGCCGCCGAGGCCCTTGCTCAAGCCCTGCTGGCTTCCGAGCCGTTCACGGCCTATGAAGAAGCCCAGGCGCGGCTGATGAACGATGTGGCCGCCCGTACCCTGCTCAACGACCTCGCGGCTGCCCAGGCGCAGCTGCGGCGCGGGCCGGCGGTCACCCAAGCCGAGATTGCGCACGTGCGCGCCCTGCAAGGCGAGGTGCAAGCCAACGCCGCCATCCAGGACTTCGCCCTGGCGCAACAGGGCGCCGTCACCGAACTGCGCGCCGCCAACGCCGAGATCAGCCAGCTGCTGGGCGTGGACTTCGCCGCACTGGCCAAGCGTTCGGGCTGCTGCTAAAGGAAGCCGACCCCATGCCCACCTACGTTTACAAATGCGAAGTGTGCGCCGAGACCTTTGACGTGACCGCCACGATCAAGCAGAAGGAGGCCGGCCTGGAGCCCGCATGTCCGGCCTGCCGGGCCCACAAAACCCGCCAGGTGCTGACGGCCGGCCTGGTGCTGGTCGGCGGCGGACACGGCGCGGCGCCGGCGCCCAGCTGCGGCTGCGGCTCCGAAGGCGGGTGCTGTCAGGCGTGACCGCGCCGATCGTCGTCCGCATCATTGGCGCGCCTGTGGCCTGCGCCAGCGGCGTTCAAGACACCTGGCGCGAGGTGGCCGCCTGGGCCGGCCGGCAGTTGGCCGGCCACTTCGGCGACTCCGTCACGGTCCGCTACTTTGACCTGTTTGACCCGGACTGCCCGCCCCTGCCGGAAGGCGCGCAGCTGCCGCTGGTGCTGGTGGACGACACCGTGGTCAGCAGCGGCGGCAAGCTCTCCATCCCCGCCATCCGTCGGCAGGTGGAGGCGGCGTTGGCCGCCGCTCACGGCCCGGCATGACGATCACGGCCGCCGCCATCCGGAATACGCTGGGGACGGTCATCCACCCGTCGTTTGGGATGTCGCTGGTCGCGCTCGACATGGTGCGCGCGATCCGGGTGGAGGCCGGCCAGGTGGAAGTGGACCTGGCCATGAATTGTGCCGGCTGCCCGGGCGCCGAGGCCGCCCTAGCCCAGGCCAAAGCCCGCGTACAGGCGCTGGCCGAGGGGCGGACGGTGCGCCTGAATTTGTTGCCTGTGGTTTGGACGCCACCCTGGGAAGGCCGCTAAGCTCGACCGCCGAGCATGGGTGACGCAGCGCAGAAAGGGATATGCCCGTTATGAGTGATCTGCTGACCTGGGCCCTGAAAAGCCAGACCCCGACAACGCCGAAAGCGGAATGGGCGCGGGTGAATGCCGACGGACACCTGGTCCTGCCGCCCGAGGTCGTGGCTCAGCTCGGCCTGCGGCCGGGCGCCGAGGTGCGGCTGGAAACGCTCCAGAACGGCCTGCGGCTGCACCGGCCGGTCACCCATCTGGCCAAGGTTTACATCGAGCCCACCATCGACTGCAACCTGGACTGCGTCACCTGCTTCCGGCATGGCTGGGACGAGCCGCTGGGCCGCATGAGCGACGAGACCTTCGCCGCCATCCTGGCCGGCTTGCGCGAACTGGACCCCCTGCCGACCATCTACTTCGGCGGGATCGGCGAACCGCTGTTCCATAAGCGCACGGTGGAGTGGATTGCCGCGGCCAAGGCTCTGGGCGCCCGGGTCGAGATGATCACCAATGGCACCCTGCTTACCGAGCGCCGCGGCCAGCAGCTCATGGAGGCCGGCTTAGACCTGCTGTGGGTGTCAATCGACGGCGCCTCGCCCGAGAGTTACGCCGACGTCCGGCTGGGCGCCGAGCTGCCGCGCGTGCTGGAAAACCTGAGCCGCTTCCGGAAGCTGCGCAAGGGCGGCCACTTCGCCAAGCCCGAGATTGGCGTGGCGTTTGTGGCCATGAAACGCAACATCGCCGATCTGCCCAAGGTCCTCAAACTCAGCCGTGAGCTGGGCGCCCGGCATTTCAACGTCAGCAACGTCCTGCCCGTGACTGAGGATCTGCAGCAGGAAATGCTCTATACCGGCGCGCTGCGCGACCTGACGTACCTGCCGGCGCGCGAGGTCCCGCGCCTCAGCCTGCCCAAGATGGATTTCAATGCGCTCACGCGGGATGCGCTCATCCAGGCTTTCCAGTCCGGTTTCAGCGTCAATTACGCGGGCCACAGCTGGGGCGGGGCCAACGATGTCTGCAACTATATCGAGAGCGGGACCATGTCCATCGCCTGGAACGGCGATGTCAGCCCGTGCTGGCCCCTGATGCACACTCATCAGAGCTACCTGCATGCCAAACCCCGCTTGAACAAGAGCCACGTCATCGGCAATGTCCGCGATCGATCCGTTTCGGCGCTGTGGCTGGATCCCGGCTACGTCGCCTATCGGCAGAAAGTCCAAAGCTTTGGCTTCGCGCCGTGCACCTTCTGCGGCGGCTGCGACCTGTCCGAAAGCAATGAGGAAGACTGCTACGCCAATGCGTTCCCGGCCTGCGGCGGCTGTCTGTGGTCGCAGGGGGTCATCCAATGTCCGTGACCCTGGATCTCGCCCCGGTCCTGGCCGAATTCGAGGCCGGCCTGGCGCAGACCAAATGCCGCCAGTGCGGGTGCATGCAGGGCGCGCTGACCGGCTTGAGCGCCGCTCTGCCAAGCCTCGCGGCGCCCGGGGGGCTGGCCGAGCGGGTCGCCGCCTGGGCGGCGCTCATGCAGCCCGTCCGCTATGCCTGCCTGGGCTGCGCCCACTGTTATCCGGCCGCCGGCCAGAACGCCTTGGCCGAGCTGTTCCCGGCCGCCGCCGCGCCGGCGCTGAGCTGC
>JAEURL010000391.1 GCA_016789165.1 Anaerolineales bacterium
GACCTGCTGCAGGCCGGTGCGACGGTGGCTATCGGCGTGGACGGCAGCGCCGCCAACAACGCCTCGAACCTGATCGACGAGGTACGCAACGCCATGCTGCTGCAGCGCATGTTCCACGGCGCGCACGCGCTCTCAGCCACCCAGGCGCTTGAGCTGGCGATTTTGGGCGGGGCGCGCCTGCTGCGGCGGGATGACCTGGGCGTGATCGCACCCGGCCGGTGCGCGGATTTGATCGCCTTCGACACGCGTCAGCTCTCGCTGGCCGGCGGCTTGCACGACCCGCTGGCCGGGCTGGTGCTGTGCGAGACGGGGCGTGTGGACCTGTCGATCGTCAACGGCCAGATTGTGGTGGCCGGCGGCCAGCTGGTGAACCTGGATCTGCCCTCGCTGATCGACCGCCATAACCGGCTGGCGCGCGCGCTGGTGGCGCGGGCTGAAAAGCGCCACAGCGTCACGCTGACCGCGCTGACCTGGCGCCGCGCCTATCCGTATCAACCCTCGGAGGCCTGACTCGGTCCGCCAGCCCGGCCTCGGTCTATCGACTATCGCCGCCAGACATTTCGGAGCAAAGGAGGCCGCCTATCCGCAACCGACCTGAACCGCCGTCCGCGCAGCCCTGTCCGTTCGCCTGTTTTTCCATGAGGAGATAAGAAGATGAAACCAAGCAAGCTGTTTTCGCTGTTCATGATCGGCGTGATCGCGGCGGTAGCCCTCTTCGGCTGCGCCCCCGCCGCCACGCAGGCGCCGGCCACCCAGGCGCCCGCGACCCACAAGGTCGCCATGGTGACCTCCGGCTCCACCAATGACCAGGGCTGGAACTACAACGCCCTGCAGGGCATCCAGCAGATCAAGGACAAGTACGGCTGGGAGATCGCCTACACCGAGAACGCCAAGCCGGCCGACCAGGCCAACATCATGCGCCAGTACGCCCAGCAGGGCTACGACCTGATCTTCGCCCACGGCTTTGAATACGGCGAGGCCATCAAGGCCGTGAACAAGGACTTCCCGAACACGATGTTCGCCCAGATCAACGCCACCACCGAGGGCGACAACGTCGTCGGGACGAACTTCCGGTTCGGCGAGCTGGGCTACTTCACCGGCATGGCCGCCGGCCTGATGACCAAGAACAACAAGATCGGCATCGTGGCCGCCGTGGACGCCCCGCAGGTCACGGCCGACACCGACACCATGAAGACCGGCGCGCTGGCCGTCAACCCGAACGCCGACGTCAACGTCTCCTTCGTGGGTGACTGGGGCGACCTGGTCAAGGGCCAGCAGGTTACCCAGGCCCAGATCGACCGCGGCGTCGACATCCTGATCATCATGGGCAACGACTTCACCCCGCCGGCCATCGAGCTGGCCAAGGCCAAGGGCATCAAGGTCATCGCCGGCTGGACGATCGAGGCCTACCCGCTGGCGCCCGACACCATCATCGTCAGCGCCATCCAGGACGTGCCCGGTGTGTACGTGGGCATCGCCGACCAGCTGGCCGCCGGCACGCTGAAGGGCAACACCACCAGCGTCTTCGGCTTTGCGGAAGGCAAGCAGTACCTCGGCAAGTGGGGCGACACCGTGCCGCAGGAAGTCAAGGACCAGGTCAACCAGGCGGTGCAGGACTACCTGGCTGGCAAACTCGACATCGGCGTCAAGTAAGCCGACTGGTACGCAGCGGAGTCTTTCCAGAGGGCGCCGGGATCAATCCGGCGCCCTCTGGGCGCGTCTCAGGGAGAAGGGCTATGCCGGATACCGTACGCGACCAGCCGACCGCACGGGCCCGGGTCTGGAGTTGGGCGAAGCAGCCGCTCACCAGCGTGGGGCTGCCGCTGCTCGCCATCGTGGCCGCGATCCTGCTCGGGTCCGGCATAATGCTGCTGATGGGGCATGACCCGCTCAAGGCCTACACAGCCCTGGGGCGGGGCTCCTTTGGCAATCTGGCCGCCACCTCCGAGACGCTGAAGACCGCGATCCCGCTGCTGTTGTGCGGCCTGGGCATCGCTTTCTCGTTCCAGGCTGGCGCCTTCAACATTG
>JAEURL010000431.1 GCA_016789165.1 Anaerolineales bacterium
GATGAGCGGGCGCGGGCGTGGAAGAGCTAGACGAACGCGACGCCCCCTGCGTCAGTGGCCGGCATTATGCGCGGCGGGCCGGCGGCGTGAGCGATGGCTATCGTTGGCGGATAACAACGGATGGAAGAACGGAGGCGGGCGGGTACAATCGGGCTCACTCAGGAGATGCCCCATGCCGTTGACCCGTGAGAAGATTTTGGCCGGCCTGCGCGCGGCGCTGGAGCCGCTGGAGCACGTCTACGCCCTGTGGGAGGGCGGGGCGGCCGCCTTCAACCGCGTGGACGCTTGGTCCGATATCGACGTGATGGTGGATGTGGAGGATGAGCGCGCCGCGGAGGTGATGGCCCTGGTGGAGCAGACCCTGGCCGCGCTCTCGCCCATCACGCTCAAGTACGAGACCCCCCAGCCGGCCTGGCACGGCCACCTGCAGACCTTCTTCCAACTACAAGCGGCCGGCCCCTATCTGGTGGTGGACCTGGCCGTCATCCGGCACTCCAACCCCAAGAAGTTCCTGGAGCCCGAGATCCACGGCCAGGCGCTGGTGCACTTTGATAAGCGCGGGGTGGTGGCCGGAGCGCCGGCCCTGGACCCGGCCGCCCTGCGCGAGCAGATTGCGGCGCGCCGGGCGACCCTGCGCGTCCTCTTCCCGCTCTTTCAGCCGCTCACCACCAAGGAGCTGCAGCGCGGCAACCTGATGGAGGCCGTGGCCTTCTACAACGGCTACACCCTGCGCCCGCTGGTGGAGGTCCTGCGCATGCGCCACTGCCCGGCGCGCTACAACTTCCACACCCGCTACGTGTATTACGATCTGCCGCCCGAGGCGGTGGGCCGGCTGGAGCGGCTGTTCCTCCCGGCCGGTTTGGCGGACCTGACGGCCAAGCAGGCCGAGGCGGAGGCCTGGTTCTGGGAGCTGCTGGAGGCGGAGTAGGGCTTAGTCCGGCTGGACCCAGATCTCGCCCGCGATCTCGGCGTCCACGGCCAGCTCGGTCTCGCCGATGCGGAAGACCAGCACCGGCGTGGTCTGCTGGACGGTGACGGCGCTGCCCAGGCTCAGGCCAAAGGCGCCCAGGCGGTCCAGGCGGACGGGGTCGGGCGAGCGCAGCTCGGTGACGCGGCCGGTCTGGCCGGGCTTGAGGCGATGCAGGGGGATGCTCATGGGCGCGGGGCCTCCTCGGGGGCCGGGGCCGCGGCCGGGAAGACCAGGCGCAGCAGACGGGCCACGCCCGAACGCTTCTCGTCCACCATCTGGTAGCCGCAGTTCGGGCAGCAGATCAGGCGGCAGCCCTGGACGGCCGCCATGGGGCAGCGGCCCTGGCAGGCCGGGTGCGTTTCGTCGAATTCGTGCTGGCAGAGGGGACAGCGCATAGGGTGGGGTCCCGGGACTAAAACGACCAGCCGAGCAGCCGCAGGCTCCAGTGCAGCAGCGCGCCCACGCCGAAGGCGAACGGGAAGACGAAGGCCACCACGCGGACGGCCGTGCGGGCGCCGTGCTCCTTGACGATGACCAGCACGTTGGCGATGCAGGGCACGAAGAGCGTGATGACGATCAGGCTGATCAGCAGCTGCGTGGCGTCCAGCTGCCCGTCGCGCGCCAGCAGGAACAGGCCGGCCGCCCCGTAATCGCGGCGCAGGAAGCCGATGATGAAGGCGCCGGTGGCCGCGGCCGGCAGCCCCAGCCCGCCCTGCACCAGCGGCGCGGCCCAGGCCTCCAGCACCCGCAGCGCCCCGGTCTTATCCAGCGTGAACAGGATCAGGGTGCCGAGCACGAAGAGCGGCAGCACCTCTTTCAGATACCACTCCAGCCGGGCCAGGGTCTTGATCAGCAGGTTGCCCAGCTGCGGCCGGCGGATGGGCGGCAGCTCCAGGATGAAATCGGAGCGCCGGCCGGGCACCACGCGCGCCGCCAGCCAGCCCACCCCGAAGATCACGGCCAGCACCACCAACCCCCAGATCGCCACGGCGGCCGGCGGCAGAAAGGCGATCATGCCCATCAGCACGCCCAGCTGGGCCGAGCACGGCACGCCCAGCGCCAGCAGCAGGGTGACGATGACCCGGTCCTTGCGCGTGTCCAGGATGCGGGTGGTCAGGGTGGCCATGGTGTCGCAGCCCAGGCCCAGCACCATCGGCAGCACGGCCTTGCCGTTCAGGCCCATGGCCTTGAAAGGCCGGTCCATCATCACGGCCAGGCGCGGCAGGTAGCCAGAATCCTCCAGCACCCCGAAGGCCAGGAAAAAGGTCAGCACGATGGGCATGACGATGGCCAGCCCGTAGGTGAGGGCCATGGAGATCAGGCCATACGGGCCGATCAGCAGATCGACGACGAGCGGGCTGGGGATCAGGGCGACCAGGGGCGTGAGGAACGGGATGAGCCAGCTGCCGAACAGGCCGTCCTCCAGCAGGCCCACCAGGGTGCCGGCCCCGAACTGGCCCACGAAGAGATAGAGCGCGGCCAGGGCCAGGATCAGGATCGGCCAGCCCCAGACCGGGTGGACGGCGATCTGGCCGAAGGCCTCGGCCAGGCCGCGGGCCGGCCGGTCCGCCTGCTGGGTGACCTGGCCGGCCAGGCAGTCTACGCAGCGCAGGCGCTGCTGGGTGATGAGGTGGCTGAGGGGCTGTGTGTAGCGGGCCTGGGTCTCGGCGATCACCTCGGCCAGGGCCGGGGCGTTGGCGCCGCCCAGCCGGGCGCGCAGATCGGCGTCGCCGGCCAGGATCATCAGGGCGGCGGCGCGCGCGCCCACGGTCTCGGGCGGCAGCAGCGCCAGGATGCGCGCCACCGCGTTCTCCAGCGCGCCGTCGTAATGGATCTGGTAGCCGGCCGGCCGCGAGACCTCCAGCCGGGCGCGCAGGTCGGCCACGCCCTGGCCGCGCACGGCCACGGTCTCCACCACCTCCGCGCCCAGCACCTGGGCCAGCCGGGCCGCGTCCACGCGGATGCCGCGCGCGCGGGCCTCGTCCTGCATGTTCAGGTCCAGCAGGAAGGGCAGGCCCAGCTC
>JAEURL010000456.1 GCA_016789165.1 Anaerolineales bacterium
GGGGCGTTGACCAACAAGGAGCAGCCCGGTGGGCGTGATTAGCGGCAAGATCCTGAAACTGAACGGCTGGCCGGAAGGCCCGCTGATCCGGCTGGCCAAGGAGGCCGCCGATGCGCTGTGGCAGGCCGGCCTGGACCGTGAGCAGATCCTGGCCCGGCTGGAGGCCGTGCGCGCCTCCCCGTCCGCCTTCCTGGCCGAGGGGGAGGTGGGCGAGCTGGCCGCCGCCCTGGCCCAGGCCGCCGCCGCGCCGCGGGAACGGCCGGAGGACCTGCGCCCCGCGCCCCTGGACTACCGCATCTGGGGCCGGGAGCACATCGACGGCGGCGCGCTGGCGCAGATGGACAACGCCCTGCGCCTGCCGGTGAGCGCGGCCGGCGCCCTGATGCCGGACGCCCACGTGGGCTACGGCCTGCCCATCGGCGGGGTGCTGGCTGTGGAAGAGGCCGTCATCCCCTACGCGGTCGGCGTCGACATCGCCTGCCGCATGCGGCTGTCCCTCTACCCGCAGTCGCCGATCCTGCTGGACCAGAAGCCGGCGCTCTTCGAGCGCGCCCTGCTGGCGCAAACCCGTTTTGGCATGGGCGCCAAGTGGGAGAAGGCCCAGCGGCCCGAGCACCCGGTGCTGGACGACGCCGATTGGGAGGCCACGCCGCTGCTGCGGCACCTGCACGCTCTGGCCTGCGATCAGCTCGGCACCAGCGGCACCGGCAACCACTTCGTCGAGTGGGGCGAGTTCGAGCTAACCGAGCCGGACGAGCGCCTGGGCGTCCCGCCGGGGAAATACCTGGCCTTGCTCTCGCACTCCGGCTCGCGCGGGGTGGGGTTCAAGGCGGCCGAGTATTACTCCAAGTTGGCCATGGACCAGCATTCGCGTCTGGACAAAGCCGTGCGCCACCTGGCCTGGCTGGACCTTGAGGCCGAGGCCGGCCAGGAATACTGGACGACCATGCAGTTGGCCGGGCGCTTCGCCTCGGCCAACCACCACGTCATCCATCAGCGTGTGGCGGCGGCGGCCGGCCTGGAGGCCGCCGGCGGCGTGGAGAACCACCACAACTTCGCCTGGAGCGAGAAACTGCCCGACGGGCGGCGCGTCATCGTCCACCGCAAGGGCGCCACGCCGGCCGGCCCGGGCGTGCTGGGCGTGATCCCCGGCTCGATGGGCGATCCCGGCTACGTGGTGCGCGGACGCGGCGCGGCCGGCGCCCTCAACTCGGCCGCGCACGGCGCCGGCCGGCAGATGAGCCGCAAGCAGGCCGTCAACACCATCCCGCGCAAAGAGCGCGACCGCTACCTGCGTGAGCGCGGCGTGACCCTGTTGGGCGGCGGAATGGACGAGAGCCCGCAGGCCTACAAGCGCATCGAGCAGATCATGGCCGCCCAGGGCGACCTGGTGGAGGTCATCGGCCGCTTCCGGCCGCGAATCGTCCGGATGGCGGATGAACCCGGCGACTGGTAACCGTAGAGTGTCTGGCGAGGGAGCCTAAGCATCATGACGTTCACATCCCGGCCCTATTCCGGCCCAGCTGACCTGGCCCGCCTGGCAGCGTTGGCGGCCGCCCACCCAGCCGACCAGCGCCACGTCGCCGATCTGCCCTACCGGCTGGCCTCCTGGGCGCTGGAGACCCCGGACGACGCGCGCCTGTGGACGGCGGCGGACGGCCAGTTGGCCGGCTTCGCGGTGCTGCAAGGGCCATGGGGCACGCTGGACCTGGGTCTGACGCCCGCCGCGCGCGCCGGCGGCCTGCCCGCCGAGATGCTGGCCTGGGGCGCGGCGCGGGGCGCGGCCCGCGCCAGGGAGCGCGGCCAGCCCGTGGACGTGTACGTGGAGCTCTCCCCCGCGGACGCTGACCTGGCCGCGGCGGCGGAAGCCGCCGGTTTTGCGGCCGGCGCGTACGAGGCGCTGCGCCTGGAGCTGCCCCTGCCGGCCGCCCACACCGGGGCGGCGCCGGAGGGCCTCCTCGTCCGGCCCTTGCGCGGTGAGGCCGAGTGCGCGGCCTACGTGGCCGCCCACCGGGCCGCTTTCGGCACGGCCAACATGACCGTGGCCTGGCGGCAGCGCGTGCTGCAGGCGCCGGCCTACGCGCCGGACCTGGACCTGGTCGCCGAGGCCGCCGGCGGGACGCTGGCCGGCTTCTGTGTGGGCTGGCTGGCGCCGGACGGCGCGTGGGCGCAGGTGGAGCCGCTCGGCGTGGTGCCGGACTTCCAGCGGCGCGGAGTGGGGCGGGCCTTGCTGGCCGAGCTTTTTCGCCGGATGGCCGCCCGCGGCGCGCGAACCGCAGTGGTGGAGCCTTACGCCGGCGACGAGCCGGCCGTGCGTTTCTATCAATCAGCCGGGTTCACGGTGACCCGGTGTTATCAGGCGCACGGGCGGACCTGTGCGCCGCAGACATAGCCATGTCCATTCTCACGACCACCAACCTGGGCCTATCCTTCGGCGCCTTCGACCTGTTCCGCGGGATCACGGCCAGCGTCCCCAACGACGGCAAGATCGGCCTGATCGGCCCGAACGGCATCGGCAAGACCTCGCTGCTGCTGATCATGTCCGGCCTCGCGGCGCCCACCACCGGCGCCGTGCACCTGGCGCGCGGCCGGCGCCTGGGCTATCTGCGCCAGGAGGCCGTGGAGGCCTTCGCCGACCGTGACAATTCGCTCTTCGCCGAGATGCTCACCGCCTTCGAAGCCCTGCGCGCCCAGGAGGCCAGCCT
>JAEURL010000472.1 GCA_016789165.1 Anaerolineales bacterium
CGCGAGACGCCGGGCCTGGTGAGCCTGGAGGCGGCCTGCGCCGGCTGCCAGATCGTCACCACCACCATCGGCTCCACGCGCGACTATTTCGGCGAGCACGCCTGGTATGTCTATCCGGACGACCTGGCCGGCCTGCGCCAGGCCGTGCAGGCCGCCCTGGCCGCCCCGCCGCGGCCGGCCCTGCGCGCCCGCATCCTGAACGAGTTCACCTGGGCCAGGGCCGGCGAGGCCACCTTGCGCGCCTATCAGCACGCCCTGGCGTAATCAGCCCTCAGCGCTCAACGACCCAGCTCATGCCTCCTCGTCCCCTCAAGATCGCCTACGTCATGCGCGCCTACCCGGTGCTGTACCACGCCACCGTTTTCAACGAGATCCGCGTCCTGCAGCGCTGGGGCCACACCATCGAGGTCTTCTCGCTGCTGGAGGTGAACGAGGCCGAACTGCGCCGGGACAGCATCACCGACCTGCCGCGCGCCACCTACTGCTGGCGGGACCGGCTGAGCGGGGGGCGGGTGCTGCAGAACAATCTGGCCATCCTGGGCGCGGTCGGGCCGGCCCGCTACTGGCAGGCCTTCCGGTTCGCGCAGCAGGCCGCGCTGCTCACCAACCCGCGCTCCTTCATGCGCTTCGCGGCCTGGGCCTGGGAGTACAAGCGGCGCGGGGTGACGCACTTCCACGCCCACTGGGCCACCGAGGCCGGCAGCGTGGCCATGCTCTTCGCCTGGCTCACCGGCCTGCCCTTCAGCTTCACGGCCCACGCCTACGATATCTACCTCCAGCCGCAATTCCTGGAGCGCAAGCTGGCCGAGGCCCGCTTCGCGGTTACGGTCTCGGCCTACAACCGCCAGTACCTGCTCGAGCACTTCGGCAGCCCCGGCGTGGATGGCAAGCTGCACGTCATCTACCCCCTGATCGACCTGGGGCAGTTTCCGCCGCGCGCCGCGCCGCCGCCGGCCGGCAGCCCGCTCTCCATCGTCGCCATCGGCCGGCTGACCGAATACAAGGGCCTGCCCTATCTGGTGGAGGCCTGCCGGCTGCTCAAGGAGCGCGGCGTGCCCTTCCGCTGCCAGATCGTGGGGGAGGGAGAAGACCGGCCGGAGCTGGAGGCCGCCATCGCCCGCTACGGCTTGACGGCCGAGGTGGCGCTGCTGGGCTCGATCCCGTACAGCCAGGTGCCGCCCCTGCTGGAGCAGGCCACGGCCTTCGCCCTGCCGTGCGTCATCGCCCACAACGGCGATCGAGATGGGATGCCGATCGTCCTGATCGAGGCCATGGCCCGGGAAGTACCCGTGGTCTCCAGCGACGTCATCGGCCTGAAGGAGCTGGTGCGGCCGGAGGTGGGCTTCCTGGCCCCGCCGCGGGACGCCGCCGGCCTGGCGGACGCGTTGGAGCGTATGTCCGCCGCCGGCCCGGCCGCCCAGCAGGCCATGGGCCGCGCCGGCCGCCAGATCGTCGAGCGCGAGGTGGCCGCCGAGGTGGGCGCCGCCCGCCTGGCCGAGCTGTTCGCCGCCGCCTAGACGCCGCCCTCCATAGAAATACCGAACAATTTGTGCATATCCTTGCGGCCGGCGGGCGCCAGGCTGTAAAGTATGCTTTAACCGTACGGAGCACCGAAAGGATACGTCGGTCAGGGACTTTCGGACCATTGTTCCAGACGGCACCGGCCCCTAAAGTGGGACGATGAGCGGCTTGGCCGCCCAGCCTCCTATCACCTATACAGTTCAGGGCCAGGGTCTATGTGTGGTATCTGCGGTGAATTCAGTTTTCAAGGCGCTCCCGCTGACCGGGAGCGCGTGCGGCGGATGGCGGACGTCATCTTCCATCGCGGCCCGGACGCCGAGGGCTACTACTACGCCGACGCCGTGGGCCTGGGCTCGCGCCGGCTGAGCATTATCGACCTGGCCGGCGGCAACATGCCGGTCTACAACGAAGACGGCTCCATCGCCATCGTCTTCAACGGCGAAATCTACGGCTATGTGGAGCTGCGTGAGGAACTGGTGCGGCGCGGCCATCGCTTCGCCACCCGTTCGGATACCGAGACCATCGTCCACGCCTACGAGGAGTTTGGCGAGCGCTGCGTCGAGTATCTGACCGGCATGTTTGCCTTCGCGCTGTGGGACAGCCGCAAGCACCAGCTGTTTATCGCCCGCGACCGGGCCGGCGAGAAGCCCCTGTTCTACGCGCGCGTCAATGGCGCGGCCGGCGACCGGCTGATCTTCGCCTCCGAGATCAAGGCCCTGCTGCAGGACCCGGACTGCCCGCGCCAGGTGGACGAGACGGCGCTGGCCGAGTACCTGACCGCCCTGTACATCTCCTATCCGCGCAGCATCTACAAGCACATCGCCAAGCTGCCGCCCGGCAGCTGGATGCGCGTGAGCGCCGCCGGCGTGCACGTGGAGCGCTACTGGTTCCCGGAGCGGGTCCAGCCGCGCCGGCTGGCGCTGGACGAGGCCGTCGAAGACCTGCGCCCGCTGCTGGCCGACGCCGTGCGGCTGCAGATGCGCAGTGACGTGCCGGTGGGCGCCTTCCTGAGCGCGGGCATGGATTCCACCAGCGTGGTGGCCTACGCCGTGAAGACGACGGCCGGCGCGCACATGAAGACCTTCGCCGTCGGCTTCGAGGGCGCCGAGTGGGACGAGCGCGAGGGCGCCCGCCAGGTGGCCCAGATCTACGAGACCGAGCACTACGACATCACCCTGACCTATGCCGACGTCTGGAAGCTCCTGCCGCGCGCCGTCTGGCTGCTGGACGAGCCGATGGGCGACGGCTCGACCGTGCCGCTGCTGGCGGTGGCCGGCCTGGCGCGCCAGCACGTCAAGGTGGTCCTGGCCGGCGCCGGCGGCGACGAACTTTTCGCCGGCTACCCGCGCTACCGCGCCGGGCAGCAGCCCGCCCTGCGCCGCACCCTGCAGGCCCTGCCGCCGGCCCTCAAACAGGCGGCCGAGCGCGCCGGCGGGCTGTACAGCGCCGGCTTCGGCCACCGCGTGCGCGTGGCCCTGCGCGGCGTGGACACCGAATACTACGAGGACGGCATGTGGTTCTCGGAGAAGGAGCGCTTGGCGCTCACCGGCCGCAACGGCTCGCCCTACCGGGACGTGGTGGCCAAGCACTACGCGCGCTGGCCCGGCGCGGACCCGGTCAACCGGTTGATGTTCGTGGATATGAACACCTACCTCTCGGACGACCTGCTGCCGATGACGGACCGCACCTCCATGGGTGTCTCGCTGGAAGGCCGGCTGCCCTTCCTGGATCACCGCCTGATCGAGTGGGCCATGGCCCTGCCCAGTGAGCTGAAGATCAAGGACGGCACCAGCAAGTACGTCCTGCGCCGCGCCATGGAAGGCCTGCTGCCGCCCGAGATCCTGAGCCGGCCCAAGCGCGGCTTTGGCCCGCCCTTCGGCGCCTGGCTCCGGCACGGCCTGCTGGATTTCACGCGCCAGCTCCTGCTCAGCCCGGCGGCGCAGGCGCGCGGCCTGTACAACCCAGACTTCGTCAAAACGCTGCTGGCCGGCAACCTGGCCGACCACCGCGTCACCCAGCAGATCTGGATGCTGCTGGTCCTGGAGCTCTGGTTCCGGATCTACGCCGACGGCGGGACCGCGGCGACCGCCCCGGAGAGCCTGTCTGATTTGATTTAGTGGTAATTGACCCGCTGGCGGTTCCGCCGCGTCCGGCTAAGGCCGCGGAGCCGTCCTGGACTCGCTGCGCCCGCCCCGGGCCGGCTGAGGCTTGGGGAGATGCCTATGTCAGTCGAACATGCCCAGAGTGCCGCTGCGACCCTGGTCACGCAGCTGCAGGCGCGGGCCGCCCGCCAGCCCGAGCAGACCGCCTACATTTACCTGGCGGATGGCGAGGCGCAGGAGCAGCGCCTGACCTTCAGCCAGCTGGATCAGCGGGCGCGCGTCATCGCCACCGAATTGCGGCGCCGGGGCCTGGCCGGCCGGCCGGTGCTGTTGCTTTATCCCTCCGGGCTGGAGGCGGTGGCGGCCTTTTGTGGATGCCTGTACGCCGGGGCCTTGGCGGTGCTGACCTTTCCGCCCTATCCCGGCCGGCCGCTCACCGTTCAGCAGGCCACGGCCAAGGACGCGGGCGCGGCCCTGATCCTCACCACGCGCCAAATCCTGGCCGACGTGGAGCCGCGGCTGTCGCAGGCGCCCGATCTGCAGGCCCGGCCGTGGGTGGCCTCAGATACCCTGACCGTGGCCGACGCTGAGCCGCCGGCCTCCCCGGCCGCGGACAGCCTGGCGGCGTTGAGTTACACCTCGGGTTCCACGAGTGCCCCCAAGGGCGTCATGCTCTCCCATCACAATCTCGTGCATGATATGCTCCAGCTGGCCGGTCCATTCGGCCTGACGGACGAGGACGTGTGGGTGTCCTGGGCGCCGCAGCACCACATCGCCGGGCTGATGATCAGCCTGGTGCCGATCCTCCTGGGGGCGCAAGTGGTGCTGATGCCGGCCCAGGCTTTTGTCGAGCGGCCGGCCCGCTGGTTGGAGAACATCACCCGCCGCCGCGCGACGGTCAGCTTCGGCTTCAACTTCGCCTTCCAGCAATGCCTGACGCGCATCACCCCGGAAGAGAAAGCGGCCCTGGACCTCAGCGGCTGGCGGCTGGCCCTGGTCGGCGGCGAGCGGGTGGATGCCGGACTGCTGGGGCAGTTCGCCGAGGCCTTTGCGGCCAGCGGTTTTCGGCGGGAGGCTCTGCGGCCGGCCTATGGCCTCTCGGAAGCGTCGGCGTACGGTTCCGGCCTCCCCTCGGCGGC
>JAEURL010000115.1 GCA_016789165.1 Anaerolineales bacterium
CCGGCCTCCCGCCATAAGGCCAGCGGGTGGATGTGCCAGTTGGGGCAGCGGCGGCCGGCCCAGGTCCGCTGCAGCACCGCGAAGGCCGGCGCGCCCGGCTCCAGGGAGTGCACTTCCGCGTCCGGCCGGGCCTCCAGGATCACCAGCGAGAACAGGCCGATATTGGCGCCGGCGTCGATCACCACCGGCGGCGGGCCCGGCCGGGTGACCAGCTCAGCCACGAAGCCGTACTCGTGGTTGAGCAGCACCTCTTCCAGCGCGCAGGCGTCGGCGGGCCGCACCCAGAACGGCCGGCCGGCCGTTTGAAAGCGGAACGGCCAGCTCTGCGCCGGGCGAAAGCGCCGGGCGGCCTGGAAGCCCACCGTCTCCCACAGCGTGGCCGTCACCGGGCGCAGCCGCCGGGTAGCCGCCCAGAACCGCCGCAGACGGGCCCAGAAGCGCGGGATCACGCGGCCCCCTCCGCCTTCTTGCTGGCCGTGATGAAATAGCCCAGCGGCATGTCCATTTCCGCCTCGGCCGGGCTGGCGCGCACCGCGTCGCGCAGGACGATCAGCAGCAGCACGGCGTGCTTCAGCAGCCAGCGCAGCGGACCAGGAAAGAAGAACTCCATCAGGGCGAACCCGGCGCTCAGCCGGCCAAAGGCCAGCGGCTCGATCCGGATCGTTTCGCGCGCAAAGCCGGCCGCCGACAGCATCGCGATCCAGGCCGAGGCCGTGTGGCGGTGGTAATCGTTGGGCGAGCCGTGCACCCGGTAAAGGAAGGGCACGATCAGGTGGGCGCTGGCGCCGGGCTTGAGGACTCGGCCGATCTCGGCCAGCGCGACCCGATCCTGCTCGATGTGCTCCAGGGTGTTGAGGGAGATGACGGCATCGTAGCGATTGGACGGGATCGGCAGGGGCTGGTTCAGGTCCGCCAGATAGGTCGGCTGCATGGCCGGGTCGATGTTGACGGTCTCCAGCTGGCCGTCAAGCCGCAGCAGGTGGAGGTAGCTGTTGCGCGTCCCGCCCCCCACGTCAAGGACCAGGCCGTGCAAAGGGAAGCCGGCCAAACGCTCGTATTCCAGGCTGCGCAGCAGGCTGAACGGGGCGCCGGCCAGGCGGCGCCAGCGGGCCAGGGTTGGGCGGCGGGCCGGCAGGATCATGGCTGCGCCTCCGCGGCCGCGATGAGTTGATCAATCCAGGCCTGGCCCAGCGCCTGGGGATCAAACACGGCCCGCACGCGGCGGGCGGCCGCCGCCCCCATCGCCGCCCGCCGCCCGGGATCACCGAGCAGCTCCACCACCGAGCCGGCCAGGCCGGCCAGATCGCCGGGCGCATGCAGGTAGCCCGTTTCGCCATCCACGATAATGTCCTCCACCCCGGTCAGGCGCGGCGCCACCGCCGGCACGCCGGCCAGGCCGGCCTCCACCAGCACCCGGCCGAAGCCCTCATAGTGCGAGGTCAGCAGCAAGACCGCCGCCCGCCCGTACACCGCCGGCAGGTCCGCATAGGGCACAGCCCCCAGCAGGGTCAACCGATCCTGCAGGCCGTGTTGCCGCGCCAAGTCCCACAACTCATCCTGGAGCGGGCCGGCGCCCGCCCATTCGAAGCGGGCGGCGGGCACTTGGGCGGCCACGCGCTCGGCCACGGCCAGCCAGCCGGCCAGGTTCTTCTGAGCGGCCAGCCGGCCGACGAACAACACCCGCGCCTCCGCCGGGGCTGGGGCGGCCGGCACGAAGGTGACCGGCACCGGGATCACGGCGATCCGGCTATGGCGGCCCTCGGCCAGCAGGCGGTCCTTGAGCCGCCGGCCGACGACGCGCACGGCCCGCAGCCGGCGCATCAGCCGCAGGCCGGCCGCCAGCCGCCAGCGCCCCGCCCAGCCCGGCCCGAGGTTCTCGGCCTGGGCCTCCGGCGCGTACAGGTCGAAATGGATCTGGCCGACCACGGGCACCCGCCGCAGCCCGCCGGCCGCCAGCGCCACCCAGGCGTCAAAGAAGATGGTCTGCGCCGCGATCACGTCCGGGCGCTCCAGGCCCAGCAAGGTCAGGAACAGCCGCAGCCAGCGCAGCGGCCCCCGCCCGGCCACCGGCTGGAACCGCACCGGGCCGGCGCTGAAGGCGCGCGCGTCAGCCCGCCCGGTCAGGGCCAGGAATGTCAGGCGGCTGCCGGGCCGGCGGCGGACCAGGTAATCGCCGTAGCCGGTCTGGCGCGCGCGCGTGTCGGACGGCGCCCGCTCCGCGAAGACGCTGTCGTCATAGCTGATCTGGACGATGTGCACGGCGCGGCTCGCTCAGCCGCCCGGCCGGTTGGCCTGATACCACGCCACGGTCTGGCGCAGCCCCTCGGCGAAGTGGGTGTGCGAGCGGAAGCCGAAGGCCTGCTCGGCGCGCGTGACGTCCAGCTTGCGGCGCGGCTGGCCGTTGGGCTTGCCGGTGTCCCAGGCGATCTCGCCCGTGAAGCCGGTGGCGGCGGCCACGGCGCCCACCAGGTCCTTGATGCTGATCTCAAAGGCGCTGCCGATGTTGACGGGCGCGCTGGCGTTGTAGCGCTCGGCGGCCAGCACGATGCCCTCGGCCGCGTCCTCCACGTACAGGAACTCGCGCGTCGGCGAGCCATCGCCCCAGACTTCGATGCGCCGGTCGCCGCGCGCCCGCGCGTCCAGGCACTTCTTGATCAGGGCCGGGATGACGTGCGAGCTGTCCGGGTCGAAGTTGTCGCCGGGGCCGTACAGGTTGACGGGCAGCAGGAAGATCGAGTTGAAGCCGTATTGCTGGCGGTAGGCCTCGGACTGCACCAGCAGCATCTTTTTGGCCAGGCCGTACGGGGCGTTGGTCTCCTCGGGATAGCCGCCCCACAGATCGTCCTCTTTGAAGGGGACGGGCGTGAACTTGGGATAGGCGCAGACCGTGCCGATGGCCACGAACTTCTCGACGCCGGCCGCCCAGGCCTCGTGCAGGAGCTGCGTGCCCATGCGCAGGTTGTCGTAGAAGAACTCGGCCGGCCGCGCCCGGTTGGCGCCGATGCCGCCCACGATGCCGGCGGCGTGGATCACCAGATGCGGCCGCGCCGCGGCGTACAGCCGGCGGATGTTGGCCACCTCGCGCAGGTCATACTCGGCCTGCCGCGGGACCGTGATGGCGCCGGCGCCGCGCGCGCGCAGCCGGGCCACGATGTGCCGGCCCAGAAAGCCGGCCCCGCCGGTCACCACCACCCGTTTGTCGGTCCAATTGAAATCGTCCACGCTGTTTCCTCTGGGCGGCTAGAACGCTCCCTGCCGGCGCAGCACCGTGCCCACCGTCTTCCACAGGATGACCAGGTCCAGCCACAGGGAGTAGTTGCGGATGTAATACAGGTCCAGGTGCGTGTTCAGGTGCATGG
>JAEURL010000530.1 GCA_016789165.1 Anaerolineales bacterium
AAACCACTGCTCCACCGTGGTCTTGCCGGCCAGATAGGTGGCCAGCTGCTCCGGGCTGCCGGCCAGCACCTCGGCCACCAGCGCCTCCAGCGCGGCGGCGTCGCTCACCTGGCCCAGGCCGCGCTCGGCCACCAGCGCGGCCGGCGCGCGGCCGGTGGCGAAGGTTTCGGCCAGCACGGCCTTGGCGGTGTTGGCGTTGATGACGCCGGCCGCGGCCAGGTCGGCCAACTCGGCCAGGTGGGCGGGCGTGAGCGGGATCTGCTCCAAGCCCTGGCCGGCGGCGTTCAGCAGCCGGAACAGCTCGCCGGTCAGCCAGTTGGCCACGGCCTTGGGGCTGCGCGTCTCCGGCTTCTGGGCCGCCACGGCCTGCTCGAAGAAATCGGCCACGGCCCGCTCCTCGGCCAGCAGGCCGGCGTCGTAGGCGCTTAGGCCGTACTCGGCCTGGAAACGGGCAAGCTTGGCGGCCGGCAGCTCCGGCAGGCCGGCGCGCACCGCCTCGATGAAGGCCGGCTCCAGCGCCAGCGGCGGCAGGTCCGGCTCCGGGAAGTAGCGGTAATCGTGGGCGTGCTCCTTGCCGCGCTGGCCCACGGTGACGCCGGCGGCCTCGTCCCAGCCGCGCGTCTCCTGCTCCACGGCGCCGCCGCTTTCCCAGACCTGGGTCTGGCGCTCGATCTCGTACAGCGTGCCGCGCTCCAGGGCGCGGAAGGAGTTGAGGTTCTTGAGCTCGGTGCGGGTGCGCAGCTCGGCGGAGCCGGCCGGCCGGACGGAGATGTTGGGCTCGAAGCGGATGACGCCCTTCTCCATGTCGCCGGAGTTGACGCCCAGGTAGCGCAGCAGGCCGCGCAGGGCCGTGCAGTAGGCTTTGACGGCCTCGGCCGAGTGCAGGTCCGGTTCGCTGACAATCTCCAGCAGCGGCACGCCGGCGCGGTTCAGGTCCACCAGCGAGTGCTCGGCGTCAGAGCCGCGCGGATCGACGTGGTTGAGCTTGCCGGTGTCCTCTTCCAGGTGGACGCGCCGGATGCGCACGCGCTGCGGGCCGGCGCTGGTCTCGATCGTCAGCCAGCCGTTCACGGCCAGCGGCAGCTCGTACTGGGAGATCTGGTAGCCCTTGGGCAGGTCCGGGTAGAAGTAGTTCTTGCGCGCGAAGACGCTCACCGGCCGGATCTCGCAGTTGAGAGCCAGGGCCACGCGCAGCGCAAACTCCACCGCCCGCGCGTTGATGACCGGCAGGGTGCCGGGCAGGCCGGCGCAGATCGGGCAGACGACGCTGTTGGGCGGCGCCGACGTGGAGTCGACCACGGCGCAGCCGCAGAACATCTTGGAGTGCGTCAGCAGCTCGGCGTGGACTTCCAGGCCGATGACGGGTTCGTAAGGCATTTGGCTGACGGCTGACGGCGGACGAAGGGCGACGGCCGGCTGATCAGGGCTGGCCCGCGGCGATCGTCTTGGGTCGTTCGTCCCTCCGGATTACAAAGCGCATGGCGCTCTCTTGTTCCGAGAGCGAGCAAATCTTGTTGTCCACCAGGCCGGCCGCCTGCCCCAGCGGGATCAGGGCGTCCTGGTTGAAGTACTCCCAGCCGCTGGCGCTCACCTGGCCGCGCTTGGCCGTGATCACCCAGATACCGCCGGCCGGCGTAATCTGGCCGCGCAGCTGGGCCAGGGTCGGCGTGATCTCGGCGGCCGTCCGCGGCCAATACAGGATCACGTCCGCGGGCGTCCGGGCGGTGGCGAACGCGCGGCCGATCCGGGCCGCCACTTGAGCCAGCAGGGCCTGCGCGCCGGGCGCCGCGCGCCGCAGGCCGGCCACCCGCACCGCCTGGCCGGGCTTCAGACCGAGCTTGTCGACGACGGCGCGATGGGCGTAGCTCCGCTCAGCCATGCCGGCGCATGAAGCGCTCCATGCGCTCCAGGGCTTGTTCGATCTTCTCGTAGGCCGTGGCGTAGCACAGCCGCACGAAGCCCGTCCCGCTGGCCCCAAAGGCCGAGCCGGGGATGACGGCCACGTGCTCTTCCTCCAGCAGCTTGTCGGCGAAGCCGGCCTCGTCCAGCCCGCTCTTGGCCACGGACGGGAAGGCGTAGAACGCGCCCTTGGGCTCGAAACAGTCCAGGCCCAGGCTGTTCAGGCCGTTCACCAGCAGCTTCCGGCGCCGGTCGTACTCGGCCACCATCTGCTGGACGAAGGGCTCGCCGGCCGTGTAGGCCTCTAAGGCCGCGTACTGGGCGGCGGTCGGCGCCGACATGATGGTGTACTGGTGGACCTTGCGCATGGCGCTCAGGATCTCGGCCGGGCCGGCGGCGTAGCCCAGGCGCCAGCCGGTCATGGCGTGGCTCTTGGAGAAGCCGCCCAGGGTGATGGTGCGCTCGCGCATGCCGGGCAGGGCCGCCACGCAGACGTGCTCGAAGCCGTACACCAGCCGGTCGTAGATCTCGTCGGAGATGACGATCAGATTGTGCTGGACGGCCAGCGCCGCGATCTCGGCCAGATACTCCCGGCTCAACACGGCGCCGGTGGGGTTGTTGGGATAGCCGATCAGCAGGGCCTTGGTGCGCGGCGTGATCCGTTCGGCGATGGCCGCCGCCGTCACCTGGAACTGCTCCTCCACCCGCGTGGGGACCGTGACGGGCACGCCGCCGGCGAAGGCCACTTCGGCGGTATAGGCCACGAAGCACGGCTCGGGGACGATCACCTCGTCGCCGGGGTCCAGCAGGGCCGTCAGCGCCAGGTAGAGCGCCTCCGAGACGCCCACCGTCAGCAGGATCTCGGCCTCCGGGTCGTAGCTGACGCCGTACAGGTGCTGCAGGTTGCCGGCCACGGCCCGGCGCAGCTCCAGCAGCCCGGAGTTGGAGGTGTAGTGCGTCTCGCCGTGCTGCAGGGCCTGGATGCCGGCCTGCAGGATCGGCGCCGGCGTGACGAAATCCGGCTCGCCGATGCCCAGCGAGATCACGTCTTTCATGGTGGCGGCGATATCGAAGTACTTGCGGATGCCCGAGGGCGGCACGGACTGGACGCGGTGGGAGATGAGGTTGCGCATTTTGGCTCACTGGCGAACGATGGACGACGACCACCGGGCTGGCCAGTCATCGTCCGCCCTCCGTCACTAAATAGGCCGGACCTGCCACTCGTCGAGCGCTTCGCTGTACGTCAGCTCAAACACCGGGCCGGCCGCGGCCCGGACCCGGAACTGCTTGCCGGCCGGCGTGCGCCACTCGGCCAGCACCTCCGCCACCGCCCAGCGCTGGCCGTCCCAGTGCACGGCGGTCGGCCGTTGGGCATAGCTGGTGTCCGACCGGCACTCGACGGCGGCCATGGCCGGCGGCTTTACTCGAAGCCCACCTCGGACGCCTCGCCGATATTAAACGTGCGGAAGCGTCCGTTCAGGCGGGCATCCCGGCCGATCAGCGATTGTTTCAACAGGGCGGCGCGGACGGTGGCGCCTTCGTCCAGGATCGAGTCCTGGATGATCGAATCTTCCACCAGGCAGCCGGCGGCGATGGTGGCATACGGGCCGATCACCGAGTTCCGGATTTTGGCCGTCGGATGGATGTTGACGGGCGGCAGGATCACGCAGCCGTCGGCCGGCTGCTGGGCGGCGGTGTCGTGGCCGTGCGCCAGCAGGTAGCGGTTGGTCTCCAGCACGGTCTCCACCTTGCCGCAGTCCTCCCAGACCTCCACCCGCTCCACGCGCATCTTCACCCCGCGCTTGAGCATCAGGTTCACGGCGTCGGCCAGGAAATACTCGTTCTGGGTGCGGATGTCGCCTTCCAGTTGTTCGCGGATGCAGTCGATCAGCAGGGCGCTGTCTTTGAAATAATAGAAGCCGACGACCACCAGGTTGTTGGTCATCTCCTTGGGCTTCTCGATCAGCCGCGTCACCCAGCCGTCCGGGCCGACCTCGGCCACGCCAAAGCGGCGCGGGTCCTCCACCTCCTTCACCCAGGCGATGGCGTCGGCGGTCTCCGTCTTCAGCCGGCTCAGGTCGGTCTCGACGATGGTGTCCACGAACACCATCAGCATCGGGCCGCCGGTCAGGCGCTCGCGCGCCAGGTAGATGGCCGTGGACTGGCCGTTCAGCTCTTTCTGCTCGTAGTAGCTGGCCTTGATGTGCGGGTAGTGCTCGCGGACGTAATCTTCGATCTGCTCGCCCAGGTGGCCGACGATGAAGATGATTTCTTCGACGTTGTCGAGCGTCTGGAACATATCCAGCACGTGCCCGAGGACGGGCTTGCCGGCCACGTTGACCAGCGGCTTGGGTTTGGTGAAGGTGTGCGGGCGGAGCCGCTTGCCGTAGCCGGCCAGGGGGATGACGATTTTCATGCACAGGCTCCCGGGGCGGATCGGCGACCCGCCCCCAGCGCAGTCACAATACGGGGCGGCGCGTGTGCCACTCCGTGGCGTCCTCATAAACGCGGCCCACCTGCAGGACGCGCGCTTCGCCGAAGGCCGGCCCGAGCAGCTGCAGGCCGATCGGCAGGCCGGCCGCGTCAAAGCCGCACGGCAGCGTCAGGCCGCACAGGCCGGCCAGGCTGCCCGGCAGGGTGAAGACGTCCTCGAGGTACATGGCCAGCGGATCCGCCACCCGGGCGCCGAGCGGGAAGGCCGTGGTGGGCGCCACCGGGCAGGCGATGACGTCGACCTGTTCAAAGGCCGTGTCGAAATCCTGCTTGATCAGCGTGCGCACCTTCTGCGCCTGGCCGTAGTAAGCGTCGTAATAGCCGGCCGAGAGGGCGTAGGTGCCGAGCATGATGCG
>JAEURL010000553.1 GCA_016789165.1 Anaerolineales bacterium
GCTGCGCTTCTATCAGGTGAATGGCTGGAGCTGGGCCACTTCGCCCAGCCCCGGCACCCCCACCGGCCCGCTGACCCAGAATTGGCCGATCACGGCCCTCGGCCTGCCCACCACGGAAAGCCAGTTGATTTACCTGCCACGCACCGGGCAGAGCAATCCGATAGCGCCCGGCTACCACGCGCTGGTGATGTACGCGGACAGCAACGGCGTGGCGGTAAAGTACACGGGCGAAGACAGCGTCAACCCCAACGGCTATACTCTGCACATCCGTGGTCTGGTGCCCGACCCCAACTTGTTGACGCGTTACAATCAGAATAACGATCCCGGCGGCCCCCGCTACATCTTCATGGGCGGGCAGTTCGCCAACCCCGCCTATTATTACAATCTCCCTTACCTGGCAGCCGGCCAGCCCATTGGCCGGGCCGCCGGCTCGCGCATTATCGTCGCCGTCGTTGACACCGGCAGTTTCATGGACCCCCGCTCGTGTCACGAATGGTGGATCGGCCTGACGGGCGGCGGCGGCCAGCCGACTTGCCCGACCCGGAATGGGACCAGCATCCGCTGACAACTATGACCGCTACTCCGGCTCCTGATAACGCTCGACTGTCTGCCCTGTATGACGTCTCGCGCGCGCTGGGCTCCACCCTCAACCTGGATGAGGCCCTCACCCTGGCGCTGGATTCGGCCATCCGCCTCACCAGCGCCGAGCGCGGCTTCCTGATGATGTTTGACGGCGAGGCCGGCGACGGCGAGCTGGTCTTCCGCCTGGCGCGCAGCGCCAAGCAGGAGACGCTCGAGGAGAGCGCCTTCGAGGTCAGCCGTTCGGTGGTGCGCGAGGTAGCCCAGAACAACACCCCGGTCGTCACCACCAACGCCCAGAAGGACCCGCGTTTCTCCACCCA
Source organism: Anaerolineales bacterium (assembly GCA_016789165.1). Classification (GTDB taxonomy): domain Bacteria; phylum Chloroflexota; class Anaerolineae; order Anaerolineales; family UBA6663; genus SpSt-583. The sequence continues at coordinate 903 of JAEURL010000553.1, forward strand.
GGAATCGGTCATCAATTACGCCCTGCGTTCGATCATGGCCGTGCCGCTGACCGTGCGCGGCAAGACCATTGGCGCACTGTACGTGGACAACAAAGCCCGCGCCGGCCTGTTCGCGCAGCCGGACCTGGACCTGCTGCGCACCTTCGCCGGCCAGGCCGCCATCGCCATCGAGAATGCGCGCCTGTACACCCAGACGGACCAGGCCCTGGCTCAGCGCATCTCCGAGCTGCAGACCATGCAGATGATCGACCGGCAGCTCAACGCCACGCTGGACTTCGAGAAGGTGATGGCCATGACGCTGGAGTGGGCGGCGCGTTACACGGCCGCGCGCACCGGCTGGATCGGCATCCTGGAGGAGGGCGATCAAGGCCAGCAGCAGGTGCGTATCATCGCCCGCCACGGCACCAGCGGCACGCGCCCGCTCAGCGCCGGCACGCCCAGTGTGGGCAACCTCAAACCCATCGGCGATCCGCTGGTCCAATCCGCCTTCGCGGTGCGCCAGGTGCAGCGCTTCCCGGCCGACCCGGCCAGCGGCGCGCCGGCCCGCCTGCTGGCCCCGGTGGTCATCCACGACGACCGGATCGTGGCCGTGATCGTGCTCGAGCGGCCCAACCACCCCTTCACGGCCAACGCCGGCGAGTTCCTGGCCCGCCTGGCCGACCACGCCGCGGTGGCCATCGAGAACGCGCGCCTGTACAACGCCCTCAAGCGCGCCAATGACGCCAAGAGCGAGTTCGTGCGCACCGTCTCGCACGAGCTCAAGCTGCCGATGACGTCCATCAAGGGCTACGCCGATCTGATGCTGCACGGCATCGCCGGCCCGATCTCGGACCAGCAAAAGCAGTTCCTGCAGACCATCCGCAGCAATGTCGAGCGCATGGCCGTGCTGGTCTCGGACCTGGCCGACATCTCACGCATCGAGGCCGGCCGCATCAAGATCGATTTGAAGGCCGTGGACGTGAGCCAGGCCATCCAGGAAGCGCTCAAATCCGTGCAGACCTCCCTGGACTCCAAGCACCAGACCGTGATCGTCAACATCCCGGTCGACTTGCCGCGCGCCCGCACCGACCCGGGCCGGCTGGCGCAGGTGCTCACCAACCTGCTCAGCAACGCCAACAAGTATTCGCCGCCCGAGGCCCGCATCGCGGTCCTGGCCGAAGCCGACCCGCCCAACCTGCGCGTCAGCGTGGAAGACACCGGCTACGGCATCTCCCCCCAGGATCAGGAAAAGCTCTTCACGGCCTTCTTCCGCTCGGAGGAACCCACCATCCGCCAGGAGACCGGCTGGGGCCTGGGACTGCACCTCTCCCGCCGGCTGGTGGAGGTGCTGGGCGGCGAGATCATGGTCACCAGCCGCACTGGCCAGGGCAGTACCTTCTCCTTCACAGTACCCATCGACACCTAGCCACGCCAAGCACACGGGCCCCAGCGGCCCGTTTTTTATTTCACCCCCCTGAACGGGTGGGCACAACTCTTACTTCAGGGGGCGCGAATCCACCTGTTCTTCCGTTCACAAGTTGTGCTAGAGTGAGTCATAATCAAATTATCGGATTATTTGGACTTTTTCGTGCCCATTTTCCCCCAATCCACAACTTCTGGAGGCTGACATGACCCGTCTATCCGTCGAGGAAATGAAACAAGCCTGGGCCACGGACGCGCGCTGGAAAGGCATCACCCGGCCGTACACGGCTGAGGAAGTGGATCGCCTGCGCGGCAGCCTGCAGTTGGACCATACCCTGGCGCGGCTGGGGGCCGAGAAGCTGTGGCGCTGGCTGCACAGCGAGCCTTTCATCCGGGCGCTTGGCGCGCTGACGGGCAACCAGGCTGTGCAGCAGGTGCAAGCCGGCCTGAAGGCCATCTATCTGAGCGGCTGGCAGGTGGCCGGCGACGCCAACGACGCGCTGACCATGTACCCGGACCAGAGCCTGTATCCGGTCGGCAGCGTCCCCACCGTCATTCGCAAGATCAACAACGCCCTGATCCGCGCCGACCAGATCCAGTACATGGAGGGCGATGGAGACGTGGATTACTTCGTCCCGATCGTGGCCGACGCGGAGGCCGGCTTTGGCGGCCCGCTCAACACCTTCGAGCTGATCAAGTCCATGATCGAAGCCGGCGCCGGCGGCATCCACCTGGAGGACCAGCTCTCCTCGCTCAAGAAGTGCGGGCACATGGGCGGCAAGGTGCTGGTGCCCATCCACGATTTCATCCAGAAGCTGATCAGCGCACGCCTGGCCGCCGATGTCCTGGGCGTGCCCACCGTGCTCATCGGGCGCACTGACGCGCTGGGCGCCAACCTGATCCGCGGCGACATTGACCGCGTGGACCACGAGCACCTCACCGGCGAACGCACCGCCGACGGCTTCTACATCGTCAAAAACGGCCTGGAGTACGCCATCGCCCGCGCCGTGGAGTACGCGCCCTACGTGGATCTGGTGTGGTGCGAGACCTCCACGCCGGATATGGACGAAGCGCGCGAGTTCGCCCGCGGCATCCACGCCAAGTATCCGGGCAAGCTGCTGGCCTATAACTGCTCGCCGTCCTTCAACTGGAAGCGCAACTTGAGCGACCAGGACATCGCCCGCTTCCAGGACGAGCTGGGCGCCATGGGCTACAAGTTCCAGTTCATCACCCTGGCCGGCTTCCACACCCTCAACGCCAGCATGTACGAACTGGCCCATGGCTACGCCCGCGAGGGCATGAGCGCCTTTGTGCGGGTGCAGGAGCGCGAGTTCCAGATGGAGAAGGAGATGGGCTTTAAGGCCATCAAGCACCAGCGCTTTGTGGGCGCCGGCTACTTCGACCAGGTGCAGACGACGGTGACCGGCGGCGACGTCTCCACCGCCGCGCTCAAGGGCTCCACCGAGGAGCAGCAGTTCTACGGCGGGAACGGCAAGCACTAAAACGCCGTTCGTTCCGGTTCAGACCAGCGGAGCCGCGCGCCCCCAGCGCGGCTCCGCTTTTTGTTCTAACCAAGCCCGTCCGCCCGGCGGCGCCCAAGCGCGCACAATGGGGCCATGTCCGCTTTCCCACTTTCCCCCATCCCGGCTCAGTGGGCGGCGCGGGGCGCCTGCCCGGTCTGCGGCGCCGCGCCGCTGGCGCTGGAACCGCCGGACCAATTGGCCTGCCCACGCTGCGGGACCGCCTTCCAGGTTGAAGCCGGCGGGCCGCGCCTGCGGCTGGTGCGTCTGCCGGCCGCGATATCCTGCTCCGGCCCGGACGCGGAGTGGCGCACGGCCGCCGAGGCCCGCGCCTGGGTTCGTGAGCTGGCGGCGCCGCCGCCGGCCGCCCCAGCCCCGTCCGTCGAGCCGCCGTTGCCGGCCGAGCCCTCCGCCGCGCCTGGGGCCGGCGCGGAATCGGCTGCGCGGGAGGCTGTACCGGCCGAGGCCCTAGCCCACGCCCAGGGCTTGTTCGCCTTGCGGCACACAGTGCCCCAGATCGAACGCATCCTGCTCAGCGCGCACACCTGGACGCCGGCGGAGGTGGCGGCCGTGCTGGAGGCCATGCGGCCGGCCGTGGCGGCCGCCCAAGCGCGGCAGCGGCGCCTGGGGTGGCGGCTGGCCGGCGCCGGGATGGCCGTGGTCACGCTGGGGCTGGCGTTGACGGCCTGGGCGATGCTGGCCGGGAACACCGCGCCCCCAGCGGCGGCCGGCCTCCCTCCGGCGGCCTCGGCCGCCCCGACCTCCGCCGCCAGCGGCCTGCCGGCCGGCCTGCAAACCTTGATCCCGCCGGGTGCGCGCCTCGTCAATGCCACCCCCGTCATCCGCCGCGGGACGCTCAGCGGCGCGCCGGGGGCCAGCGCCTGCCCGCGCACGGCCGAGGCCGCGGCGGACCTGTTCGGCGGCGCGGCCGGCGACTGGCGTTACGACCAGGCCAGCCGGGGCTGGATGCTCTTCTCCCAGACCAGCCTGATCACGGTCCGGGTGCCGGCCAAAATGGTCGCCGGCTACCTGGAGTTCGGCCAGAGCCTGAACGTCTCGCAGGTGGACGGCCCGGCGACGCTGGACGGCGTCAACATGGTCGTCATCAGCTGCGAATAAGCGGCGCCGGCGTTCCCAACACCCAGCCCTGGTTCCGGCTGGGTGTTTTCTTTTGGGGGCCGGCCAGCGGTCAAATCGGAGTGGTAAAATCGGTTTGCAAGCTTTCAAAGGAGGCAGGCATGGAAACACAGACTGGTAATAACGGCACCTCAGCCGCCACCGGCTCGGTGGCCGTCAAACGCGGGCTGGCGCAAATGCTCAAGGGCGGCGTGATCATGGACGTGGTGACGCCCGAACACGCCAAAATCGCCGAGGAGGCCGGCGCCTGTGCGGTGATGGCGCTGGAGCGGGTGCCGGCCGACATCCGCGCGACCGGCGGCGTGGCGCGCATGAGCGACCCCGAGATCATCCTCAAGATCATGGACGCCGTCACCATCCCGGTGATGGCCAAGTGCCGCATCGGCCACTTCGTCGAGGCCCAGGTGCTGGAGGCGCTCGGCGTGGACTACATCGACGAATCCGAGGTGCTCACCCCGGCCGACGAGGAGCACCACGTCAACAAACACGATTTCAAGGTGCCCTTCGTCTGCGGCTGCCGCAACCTGGGCGAGGCCCTGCGCCGCGTCGGCGAGGGCGCGGCCATGATCCGCACCAAGGGCGAGGCCGGCACCGGCGACGTGGTGGAGGCCGTGCGCCACGCCCGCGCGGTGCTGGGGGAGATCCGGCGCCTGCAGACCATGGCGGATGAGGAGCTGTTTACCTACGCCAAGGAGATCGGCGCGCCGTACGAGCTGGTGAAGGAGACCAAGACCCTGGGCCGGCTGCCGGTGGTCAACTTCGCGGCCGGCGGCGTCGCCACTCCGGCGGATGCCGCCCTGATGATGCAGCTCGGCGTGGACGGCGTTTTCGTGGGCTCCGGCATCTTCAAGTCCGGCGACCCGGCCAAACGCGCCAAGGCGATTGTGGAAGCCACCACCCACTTCCGCGATGCCAAGATCCTCGCCGAGGTCAGCCGCAATCTGGGCGAGCCGATGGTCGGCCGCACCGCCGCCAGCCTGCCGGAGTCCGAGCAGCTGGCCGTGCGCGGCTGGTAGCGCCGGTTTCGTCCAGCCTCGACTGGCCTGCGTC
>JAEURL010000160.1 GCA_016789165.1 Anaerolineales bacterium
CCAAGGAGGGCAGCGATGCATGACGGTCGCCGGTTCTTATACAGTCTAGCCACATTCGTTATCGTGCTCAGTCTGGTGGGCGCGCCGCAGGCCTCCGCGCAAACGCCGTTGCCGGAGACCGCCAAGTATTACCCCGAGACTGGCCATAACGTCATCGACCCGTTTGTCTCTTTCTTCTTGGCGAACGGCGGTGTCGAACGCTTCGGCTATCCCATCACGGACCAATACACCGATCTTGAGACCGGCTTGCTGGTTCAGTACTTCCAAAAAGCCCGCGTCGAATGGCATCCGGGCAATCCCGACCCGTACAAGATCCAACTCGGCCTGCTGGGCGATCTCCTTAACAAGCGCCAAGCCCCGTTGACCATCCGCGAGATCCCGTCCGCCTCCGACCCCAGCTGCTATTACTTCCCCGAGACCGGCCACGCCGCCTGCTATCAGTTCCTGGATTATTGGAAGAACAACGGCGGGCTGGATATGTTCGGTTACCCGATCTCGCGGCCGACCCTGGAGAACGGGCGGATCGCCCAATACTTCCAGCGGGCGCGGATGGAGTGGCACCCGGAGCGGCCGGAGAAGCAGCGCGTCCAGCTGGCCCCCTTGGGGCAGATCTATTTCGACTTCGCCGTCAAGGACCGCTCACCGCTGGCGCAGAAGCCGCCCGTCCTGGGCGCGCAGGAGAAACCGCGCACGGTGGCGTTGCGCGCCCGCCCCAGCGTGGACGATCCTGTAGTCGGCCACGGCGGTTCACAGACGGCGCACGTAGTGGTCTATGATCAGTTCAACGCGCCGGTGCGCGGGGCGGCGGTGACGCTGGTCGTGCACTTCCCGTCGGGCGACCAGTCCTTCGACCTGCCGCTGACCGACGTCTCCGGCGCCACCTCCCAGACCTTCCCGGCCGGCAAGTTCAAGCCCGGCACCGTCGTCTCGATGGAGTTCATCATCTCCACCGTGGACGGCCTGATCGCCAAGACGCGCACCAGCTACCTGGTCTGGTACTACTGAGCCTGTCTGGTCCCTTTGGCCCGCCGCCCGGCGGGCTTTTTTTTTGCCGGCCGCCCGTCACCGGGCCGGCCACTCGGCGATCAGGGTCGCCGCCAGCGCCTCAGCCGCCGGACGGGGGGCGCCCCCGCGCCGGCGCAGCAGGCTGATCTCCCAGGCCGGCCGGCGCGGCACGCTTTCGTCCAGGGCCAGGGCCGCCAGCTCGCCGGCCGTGATCTCGCGCTGGGCCGCGATCTCGGGCAGCAGGCTTACGCGGGAGCCCGCCATCAGCATCCCTTTGACCAGTTCCACGGGGCTCAGCTCCTGCCAGCGTCCGCCGCCGCCCGCCGGCGCCGCCGCCCGAACCTGCTCCAGAAAGCGCTGCGCGGCCGGCCCCCAGAACGTGACGATCCAGTTTTCCTGAGCCAGTTGCGCCAGCGAAAAGGTCTGGCCGGCGCGGGGGTGGGCACGGCCGGCGGCCACCACCAACGGCCGCGTGAAGACGGCCAGCGTCTCCAGCTGCGGGTTGAGCGGCGGGCCGGAGACCAGGGCCAGGTCCGCCAACCCGTCCAGCAGCAGGCCGGGCGCATCCCACGAGTGCGCTGAGCGCACCCGCACATCGATGGCCGGATGCCGGGCCTGGAAGCGGGCCAGGGCCGGCCCCAGCAGATAAGCGCCGGACGTTACGGTCGCCGCGATCGTGACCTGGCCGCGCTCGCCCTGGCTGGCGGACTGGGCCGCCGTCTGGCCCTCGCGCAGGATCTCGAGCGCCCGTTCAGCGTAAGCCAGAAAGGCCTCGCCAGCCGGCGTTAACAGCACGCCGCGCCGCTGGCGCGTGAACAGCGCCGCCCCCACCTCCCCCTCCAGCGCCTGCAGCCGCTCCGAGACGGTGGCCAGCCCGAGGCCCAGCTCGGCGGCGGCGCGGCTCAGCGAGCGGTGGCGCGCGATGGTTAGAAAAAGGCGCAGTTGAACGGTGTTCATCGATTTGGCCCGCCTGGGCGGCGGCTGAGTTCTGACAGGTTTATAACGCCCGCCTCAGGCCAGGAATCGCCGGCCAGGACGGTATCATGGAGTGTATCTCATGCCGGCGCTGAGCGAGCGAACAACCCTATGGCGAACTCAATCAGTGAAGAGCTGCGAATTGCCCAAGAGGAGCTGGCCGAATGCCGCGCCAAGCTGGCCGCCGCCGACCGCATCAACCAACGGCTGGCGGATAAGCAGATCCACACCGGGCCGTTGAGCTATGACCGCCTGGCCACCCGCATCATCGCCTTGGAGGCGCAGATCCAGGATCGGGACGCCAGCCTGGAGATCGCCAACCGGCGGCTCACCCAGCGTGAAAACGCCCTGGCGCACCTGACGGCCGAGCGCGACGCGGCCCTGGCCCGCGTCAGCGAAACGGAGGTCCAGCTCGTCTTCCTGCACGGCCAGGCCGAAAAGCTGACCGCCGGCGAGGCCGGCCTGCGGGCCCAACTGGCCGAGTGCGAAGCGGCCGTGGCCCAGGCCGCCCAGGCCAGCGGGCGGGCCCTTCAATTGCAGGCCGACCTGCGGGCGGCGGAAGCCCAGGCGGCCGAACTGCGCGCCGCGTTGGCCGAGCACGAGCACACGCTCGCCCACGCCGCCCTGAATCGCGAACAATCCGCCCAGTTGGCCGCCGGCCTCCAGGCCGATCTCCAGGCGGCCCAGGAACTGATGGCTGAAGCCCAACGTCAGCTGGCCGAGAGCGAGGCCGCCCTGGCCCGGGAGCGCCAACAGTCCGCGGCGCTGCAGGCCGACCTGCAATCCGCCCAAGCTCAGACGGCCGACGCTCACCGCCAACTCGCCGAACACCAAGACGCCCTGACCCTGGCCGGCCAGGAGCGTGACCGGGCCGCGCAGCAGGCCGCCGGCCTCCAGGCCGATCTCCAGGCCGCCCAGGAACTGATGGCCGAAGCCCAGCGCCGCCTGGCCGAGAGCGAGGCCGCCCTGGCCCAGGAGCGCCAACAGTCTGCGGCTCGTCAAACCGACCTGCAATCCGCCCAAGCGCAGGCGGCCGACGCCCACCGCCAACTAACGGAGCGCGAAGCCGCCCTGACGCAAGCCATCCTGGAGCGCGAACAGAGCGTGCGGCAGGCCGCCGGCCTCCAGGCCGATCTCCAGGCCGCCCAGGCGCGCCTGGCGGACGTTCACCGCCAGCTCGCCGAGCACGCCGACGCCCTGGCTCATGCCGCCCAAAACCGGGAACAGTCCGCCCAGTTGGCCGCCGGCCTGCAAGCCGATCTCACCGGCGCCTTCGATCGGCTGGGCGAGGCCGAGCGACAGCTGGCTGAACGCGAAGCCGCCCTGGCCCAGGCCGTCCTGGAGCGCGAACAGAACGCACAGCGGACCGCCCAGCTGCAGCTCAGCCTCACCGCCGCGCAGGCTCAGGTGGCCGAGGCCGAGCACCGGCTGGCCGAGCAAGGCGCCCGGATCGCGCAGCTGCAGACCGAGGTCGAGGACCACCACACCCGGCAGGCCGAACTGGAGCACCTGGCCGCCGACTACGATTCGACGGCCCGGCAGTTGACCCAGCGGCTCCACGACGCCTGGGATCAAGCCGCCGGCCGCCAGGCCCAGCTGGACGAGGCACAGGGCCAGCTGGCCGAGGTCCGAGCCCACCTGGCCCGGCAGGGCGCGGCGCTGGCCCAGCGGCAGGCCGAGGCAGAAACCCTGCAAGCCCGCCAAGCTGAATTGGAGCAGGCCTTCGCCGGGCAGGATGCCGCAGCGCGCCAGCAAGCCGTTCAGCTGAGCCAGCTGCGGGAGCAACTGGCGCGGCTGGAGGCGGAACTGGCCGAGGCCGAGCAGGGCCGGCGCGCCGCCGAGCAACGCCTGGCAGAACTGGCCGAGCCGGCGCCTCCCCCCGCCCCTCAGAGCGAGCCGGCGCCGGCCAAAAAGCCGGCCGCCAAAGCCAAGAAACCGGCCGCCAAACGGCCGGCCCCCGCCGAGCCCCAGCCGCGCCGCCGGCCCAAGCGCTGAGCCAGCGCCATCCTTCGGAAAAGACGAGGCTGACTATCGGCGCTTCGTCATTGCTGAGGGGATAGCCGGCGACTATAATCCGGCTGTCCCCTTTCCCCATTCTCGAGGGCCCCTGTGAGGCTCGAAAGGAATATCCCCGATGACAGCCAAGAAGAACCTATTCGGCGCGCGTGCTCAGCTGGGCGGTGATTTCATCTATCGGCTGGACCACCTGGCCCGCACCGGGGTGGCGCCGGCGCTGGACCGCCTGCCCGTCTCCATCCGCATCCTGCTCGAGGCCGTGCTGCGCAACTGCGACGGCTACCTGGTGACCGAGGACGACGTCCGGCGCCTGGCGCGCTGGAACGCCGCCAGCCCGGAGCCGGCGGAGCTGCCTTTCCTCCCCGCCCGCGTCGTGATGCAGGACTTCACGGGCGTGCCGTGTGTGGTGGATCTGGCCGCCATGCGCGACGCCGTCAAGCGGCTCGGCGGCGACCCGAAGAAGATCAACCCGCTTGTGCCCGTGGACCTGGTGATCGACCACTCCGTGCAGGTGGACTACTTCGGCAGTGAGCTGGCGCTCCTGCGCAACGCCCAGCTGGAGTTCGAGCGCAACGGCGAGCGCTACGAGTTCCTGCGCTGGGGCGCGCAGGCCTTCCAGAACCTGCGCGTCGTCCCGCCGGCCACCGGCATCGTCCATCAGGTGAACCTGGAGTATCTGGCCCAGGGCCTGCTCAGCCGGCCGGAAGACGGCGGGCGCGTGCTTTTCCCGGACACCCTGGTGGGCACAGACAGCCACACCACCATGATCAACGGCCTGGGCGTGCTGGGCTGGGGCGTGGGCGGCATCGAGGCCGAGGCCGTCATGCTCGGCCAGCCGCTCTACATGGTCACCCCGCAGGTGATCGGCTTCAAGCTGCACGGTCAGCTGCGCGAGGGCGTCACCGCCACGGACCTGGTGCTGACCGTGACCCAGATGCTGCGCAAGAAGGGCGTGGTGGACAAGTTCGTGGAGTTCTACGGCGTCGGCCTCTCGTCCATGAGCCTGCCGGACCGCGCCACCCTTGCCAATATGGCGCCCGAGTACGGCGCCACCTGCGGCTTCTTCCCCGTGGACGCCGAGACCCTGCGCTACCTGCGCGCCACCGGCCGGGCTGAAAGCGCCGGCCTGCTGGAGCGCTATGCCAAGGAGCAGGGCCTCTTCCGCACGGACGCCACGCCAGACCCGGTCTTCACCGACTCGCTCGAGCTGGACTTGGGCAGCGTCGAGCCGTCGCTGGCCGGCCCCAAGCGCCCGCAGGACCGCGTGCCCATGCGCGAGCTCAAGACGGCCTTCCGCAAGTCGCTGACCGCCCCGGTGAAGGAGCGCGGCTTCGGGCTGGCCGAGGGCGATCTGGGGCGCACGGCCGCCGTGGACGGCGCGGCCGTGATGGCCCACGGCTCGGTCGTCATCGCCGCCATCACCTCCTGCACCAACACCAGCAACCCGAGCGTCATGCTGGGGGCCGGCCTGGTGGCCAAGAAAGCGGTGGAGAAGGGCCTGACCGTCAAGCCCTTCGTCAAGACCAGCCTGGCCCCCGGCTCCAAGGTCGTCACCGAATACCTGAAGAAGTCCGGCACCCTGCCCTACCTGGAGCAGCTCGGCTTCAACGTGGCCGCCTATGGCTGCACCACCTGCATCGGCAACAGCGGCCCCCTGCCGGAGGCCGTGGCCAAGGCCGTGGCCGACGGCAACCTGGTGGCCAGCGCCGTCATCAGCGGCAACCGCAACTTTGAGGGCCGCGTCCACCCGCAGGTAAAGGCCAACTTCCTGGCCTCGCCGCCGCTGGTGGTGGCCTACGCCCTGGCCGGCACCACCGACATCGACCTGACCGCCGAACCGCTTGGGATCGGCCAGGACGGCCAGCCCGTCTACCTGCGCGACGTGTGGCCCACCCAGCAGGAGATCGCGGACACCGTCGCCGCGGCCGTGGACGTGGAGATGTTCCAGCGCAGCTACGGCAACGTCTTCGACGGCAACCCGGATTGGAACGCCATCCCGGTCAGCGGCGGCGAGCTGTATCCCTGGAACCCCGCCAGCACTTACATCCAGAACCCGCCTTTCTTCGAGCACCTGACGCTCGACCTCCAGCCGCTGGGCGAGATCAAGGGCGCGCGCGTCCTGGGCTTGTTCAGCGACAGCATCACCACCGACCACATCTCGCCGGCCGGCAACATCGCCAAGGACTCGCCCGCCGGCCGTTACCTGCTCGAGCACGGCGTGCAGCCCAAGGACTTCAACCAGTACGGCACGCGCCGCGGCAACGACCGGGTGATGACGCGCGGCACCTTCGCCAACATCCGCCTGAAGAACCTGCTGCTGGGCGGCGAGGAGGGCGGCAACACGCTCTACTTCAGCAAGCCCTATCTGGGCGCCACCGGCCCGCTGGCCTCGTCCGGGGAGAAACTCAGCATCTTCGACGCCGCCATGCAGTACAAGGCGGCCGGCACCC
>JAEURL010000620.1 GCA_016789165.1 Anaerolineales bacterium
CTGCTCTTCCTGCTGGCCGGCGGCGTGGCCGTGGACCGCCTGCCGCGCGTCCGGATCATGCTGGCCTCGGACCTGGCGCGCGGCCTGTGCGTGACCGGGGTGGCGGGGCTGGCCTATGCCGGCCGGCTGGAGGTCTGGCACGTGCTGGCCGCCAGCCTGATCTTCGGCCTGGTGGACGCCTTCTTCCAGCCGGCCTACATCGCGGCCGTGCCCGATCTGACGCCGGTCGATCTTCTGCCCAGCGCCAACGCCCTCACCAGCCTGAGCGGGCAGGCCGGCCGGATCGTGGGCCCGCTGGCGGCGGCCAGCCTGGTGGCGGTCGGCGGCACCCCGGCCGCCTTTGCCGTCAATGCCGCCTCGTTCTTTGCCTCGGCCCTTTGCTTGGCGCCGTTGCTGCGCGCGCCTGGCCCGGCGGCCGGCCCCGCGCCGGAGGCGCCGGCCCAACGCAGCGTGCGCGCCGATCTGCGCGCGGGCTTCGCCACCGTGCGGGCCATCCCCATCCTGTGGGTCACCATCCTGGTGGCCGCCCTGTTCAACATCACCCTGGCCGGCCCGTACCAGATCGCGCTGCCCTACCTGGTGGATGACCGCTTTGCCGGCCAGGTGCAGATGCTGGGCTGGCTGTACGCGGCCTTCGCGGTCGGCTACGTGCTGGGCGGGGTGTGGTACGGCCGGCGGACCACCTTCCGCTGGCGCGGCTGGACGCTCTACGCCACTATTGCGGCGGCCGGCCTGGGCCTGCTGGTGATCGGCCTGCCGGTGCCGCCGCTGGTGCTGCTGCTGGCGGCGGCCCTGAACGGCGCGGCGCTGGAGATCTTCGGCGTGATCTGGACCACCAGCCTGCAGACGATGGTGCCGGCCGACCAGCTCGGGCGCGTGGCCAGCATCGACGCGCTCGGCTCCTTCGGCCTGCTGCCGGTGGGCCTGGGACTGGTGGGCCTGGCGGTGGAGGCGCTCGGCGCGCCCGCGATCCTCGTGCTGGGCGGCGCGCTCACGATGGGGCTGGCCGGCCTGGGCCTGCTCCATCCGCAGGTGCGCGGGCTGGATTGACCGTTGGCGCGCCGGCCCGTCCGGCGTAGAATCGGGCTCAGCCCAACTCACCACCCATCACTCATCCTGCGCTTGTCTGAGGAGGCCTGCATGAAGACTCTGATCAAGAACGGCACCCTGGTCACGGCATCCGAAACCTTCCAGGCCGATCTGCTGCTGGCCGACGGCCGGATCGCCCTGATCGGCGCCGGCCTGAGCGCCGACGGCGCCCAGGAGGTGGACGCGGCCGGCCACTACGTGCTGCCCGGCGCCATCGACGTGCACACCCACCTGGAGCTGCCGTTCGGCGGCACGGTCTCCTCGGACGATTTCTACAGCGGCCACAAGGCCGCGGCCTTCGGCGGCACCACCTTCCACATCGACTTCGCCATGCAGGCCAAGGGCGAGCGCCTGCAGCAGGCCGTGGAGCGCTGGAACAAGAAGGCCGCCGACAAGGCCGTGATCGATTACGGCTATCACCTCGGCATCACCGACCTGAACGAGGCCATCCTGAACGAGATCCCGGAGATGGGCCGGGCCGGCATCCCGTCGCTCAAGCTGTTCATGGCCTACAAGAACAACCTGCAGGTGGACGACACCACTTTGTTCCGGACCATGCTCAAGGCGGCCGAGCACGGCCTGCTGGTGATGGTCCACGCCGAGAACGGCGACGCCATCGACGTGCTGATCCAGCAGGCGCGCGCGGCCGGCCACCTGACGCCGGAGTGGCACGCGCTCACCCGGCCGGATTGGTGCGAGGGCGAGGCCACCGGCCGGGCGGTGGCGCTGGCGGCGGTGGCCGGCGCGCCGCTCTACGTGGTGCACGTCACCTGCGCCAAGGCCGTGGAGGCCATCGCCCTGGGCCGCGCCAAGGGCGCCCGGGTGATGGGCGAGACCTGCGTGCAGTATTTCCACTTCAGCGTGGACAACCTGCGCCAGCCCGATGGCGCCAAGTTCGTGTGCTCGCCGCCGGTCCGCACCGCCGCCGACCAGGCCGCGCTGTGGGAGGCGGTGCGCAACGGCAGCCTGCAGCACATCTCCACCGACCACTGCCCGTTCCTGTTCGACGGCACCCGGCCGATCATGTATGAGGGCCGGCCCTTCCAGATCCCGGGCAAGGAGCTGGGCGCCGGCGATTTCTCCAAGATCCCCAACGGCCTGCCCGTCATCGAGGACCGCATGCCGATCCTCTGGTCGTACGGCGTGGGGCAGGGCCGCATCAGCCTCAACCAGCTCGTGGCGCTGGGCTGCACCAATCCGGCCAAGATCTTCGGCCTGTACCCGCAGAAGGGCACCCTGGCGGTGGGCTCGGACGCGGACGTGGTGATCTGGGATCCGCACAAGCAGAAGACCTGGGGCGTGAACGCCTCGCACCAGCGCACGGATTACAACCTGTTCGAGGGCTGGGAGATCACGGGCCTGCCCGTGAAGGTCTTCCGGCGCGGGGAGCTGCTGGTGGATGGCGACCGCTGGCTCGGCCAGGCCGGCACCGGGAAGTGGACGCCGCGCGCCACGCACGCGCCCGTGCTGTAGCCTGACGCGCTCACCGCAGGCGGCGGCCGTATTCGGTCCGCCGCCTGTTTTCTTTAATCGCCGGTTGGCTTTTTCATCTGGTTGTGCGCCGCGGCTCAAGCCGGCCGCGCTTGCGGGAAACGTCCCGAGGCCGCCAGCCGTTCGCCACGCGCCTTCGTGCGCGCGCACAAAAGGCCGGCCGGAAAATCGGCATCCCGGACATAGGCCGCCGGGCGGCGGTCCGCTATACTCCCCGCACCAAATCGGCGGCGGCCGGCCCTGCCGGGGCGCGCCGCCGCGCCGCGCCATCGCAACCCGCCAATCGAATCGACGCCTGACGCCTGCGAGTGGGACGTCTCCCGCTTGAATCGTCATTGCCCGGCCCATCTCGTCCCGCTCCTGGCAGCCCGGCCCCCGGCTGCCGCCGGTGAGCCGCGCCCGCTGCGGTGCGCTGGTTTGGCCGAGGCCGGCCAGGGGGCGCCATGAGCGCCGATCTGCTCCAGCCGCGTTACACCGTCCGCCACGTCAAGAACGTCCGCGTCCCCCTGCCGGACGGCCTCACCCTGGCCGCCGACCTGTTCCTGCCGGAGGGGGCGGGGCCGGCCCCGGCGGTCTTCGAGTACCTGCCCTACCGCAAAGACGATCGCACCGCCGCGCGCTGGAACGCGCACCATTACTTCGCCGAGCGCGGCTTCGCGGGCGTGCGCGTGGACATGCGCGGCACCGGCGGCTCGGAGGGCGTGGTGCTGGACGAGTACCTGCCCCAGGAGCAGGCCGATGCCTGCGCCGTGATCGACTGGATCAGCCGCCAGCCGTGGTGCACGGGCAGCGTGGGCATGTTCGGCACCTCCTACGGCGGCTTCAACTCCCTCCAGACCGCCATGCACAACCCGCCGGCGCTGAAGGCCATCATCCCGCACGCCGCCACGGACGACCGCTACCACTGCGACGTGCACTACTCCGGCGGCTGCCTGATGGGCATCGACCAGCTGCTCTATCCAGGCTGGATGCTGCCCATGAACGCCATGCCGCCCTATCCGCAGTACGCGGGCGCGGATTGGGCCGCCCAGTGGCAGGCGCGCCTGGCCGGCAACCCGCCCTGGCTGCTGGCCTGGCTGCGGCACCAGACCGAGGACGCCTTCTGGCTCCAGGGGTCGCTCAAAACCGATTACGGCTCGATCAAGGCCGCGGTGCTCCACCTCGGCGGCTGGCAAGACGGCTACCCGGACGCGCTCTTCCGCATGTTGAGCGGGCTGACCGCGCCCAACCGCGCCATCTGCGGGCCGTGGCAGCACTCGCGCCCCAACGACGCCTACCCCGAGCCGCGCCTCAACCACCTGCACGAGATGACGCGCTGGTGGGCGCAGTGGCTGCGCGGCGAGGACACCGGCATCATGCGCGAGCCGCAGCTGGCCATGTACGTCCAGCACGGCGCGCCGGCCCATCCCTTCCTGCCGCACATGCCCGGCGAGTGGCGCTACGAGCCGCAGTGGCCGCCGGCCCGCGCCGAGGCGCGCAGCTTCTATCTGGCCGGCCCCGGCCGCCTGCGCTCCGAGCCGGAGGCCGGCGCGGAGGTGGACCAATACCGGCACCGCGCCACGGTCGGCACGGCCGGCGGCTTCTGGTGCCCGCTCTGGCAGCCCTTCGGCCAGCACCGCGAGCAGTCCGCGGACGACGCCCGCTCACTGGCCTACACCGCCGCGCCTTTTGAAACCCCCCTGGAGTTGCTGGGCTTTGCCAAAGCCGTCCTGCACGTCGCGGCCGACGCCGAGATCGCCTTCGTCTCGGTCAAGGTCTGCGACGTCGCCCCGGACGGCACTTCCACCCTGGTGACGCGCGGCATCCTCAATCTGACCCATCGCCGTTCGCACGCCGCGCCGGACCCGCTCACGCCCGGCCAGGTCTATGAAGTGGAAGTGCCGCTCAAGGTGGCCTCCTGGGTCTTCCAACCCGGCCACTGCCTGCGCGTGTCCATCGCCACCTCGGATTTCCCCACCATCTGGCCGGCGCCGACGCCGTTCACACTCAGCGTCCACCACGGCCGGCCGCGCCCCTCGCGCCTGGTGCTGCCCGTGGTCAGCGGACCCGCCGATCCGGCGCTGCCGCGGCCGGTGTTCGAGCCGGCCGCCAGCCTGACCCCGCGGGCCGTGACCCAGAGCGAGCCGGCCGTCTGGCGGGTGACGGAGGAGGCCGTGGCCGGCACGACCACGGTCTACACGCGCGATTGCCACCGCGTTCAGCCGGCCGGCGAGCCGTTTGCCGTGGAGGAGGAACAGACGGCCGAGATCACGGCCCACGACGCGCGGCCGGCGGCGGTGGCGGCGC
>JAEURL010000677.1 GCA_016789165.1 Anaerolineales bacterium
ATCCGTGGTCTCTACCCTGGCCGGCCTGCTCCTGAAGAGCGGCCGCACGCCGCTGTACGTGGTGGCCGAGAATAATGACTACTCCATCCGCCTGGCTGAGGCCGTGGGCTTTGAGGACACCGGCCACCGGGAGTTCGTGGCGCAGGCGGCGCGGGAGTTGACGAACAGCCCCTGACGGACGCCGGCTGACCGCCAGCCCGGCCTGCGTTCGCCGCCCTAGATCCTTACCGGCTCACTACTCCCTCGCTTATGGCCACAGCAACCCATCACTTCCCCGCCTCATTCCTGTGGGGCACGGCCACGGCCGGCTACCAGGTGGAAGGGCAGAGCGTCAACACCGATTTCTGGGATTGGGAGCAGGGCGCGGGCCACATCGCCGCCGGCCACACCTCCGGCCGGGCCTGCGATTGGTGGGAGGGCGGCCGCTGGCGCGAGGATTTTGACCGGGCGGCCGCCGACGGCCACAGCGCCCACCGCCTCTCGGTGGAGTGGAGCCGGATTGAGCCGGAGCCGGGCCGCTGGGATGCCGCCGCGCTCGACCAATACCGGCAGATGGTCCGCGGCCTGCGGGCGCGCGGGCTGACGCCGCTGGTGACCCTGCACCACTTCGTCAATCCGCGCTGGCTGGCCGAGCGCGGCGGCTGGGAAAACCCGGAGGTGGTGCCGGCCTTTGAGCGCTACGTGCGGCACGTGGCGGCGGCGCTGAAAGACGACGTGGACCTGTGGGCGACCATCAATGAGCCCAATGTGTACATGTATCAGGGCTGGGTCAACGGCGTCTTCCCGCCCGGCCGCCGCGACATGTTCGCGGCCATGCGCGTGGCCGCCACCCTGCTGCGCGCCCACGCCGCGGCCTACCGCGCCCTGCACGAGATCCAGCCGCGCGCCCAGGTGGGCCTGCCCATCCACTTCCGGCCGATCCAGCCGGCGCAGCCGGGCTTTGTGCTGGACCGCTGGGTGGCGCGCACGCAGTTCAACCTGTTCAGCGCCCTGTTCCTGGAGGCCATCGGCACGGGCCGCCTGCGCCAGGTGCTGCGGCCGGCGCTGGCGGTGCCCGAGGCGCGCGGGACCCAGGACTATCTCGGCCTCAACTATTACACCGCCGACGTGGCCCGCTTTGACCTGACCATCCCGCAGGAGCTGTTCGGCCGGCGGTCCTTCCCGCCCGGCGCGGACGTGGACGACGCCGGCGTGTACGCGTCGTACCCGCCCGGCTTCTTCGAGGCCCTGGAGTGGCTGCACCGGTTCAAGCTGCCGATCTACGTCACCGAGAACGGCATCGGCGACGAGGCCGACCGCCTGCGGCCCCGCTATCTGCTCACGCCTTTGCGCCAGCTGTGGCGGGCGGTCAATTTCAATTGGGATGTGCGCGGTTATTTCCACTGGTCGCTGGTGGACAATTTCGAGTGGGAGCGCGGCTGGACGCACCGCTTCGGGCTGTATGCTGTGGACACGGCCACCCTGGTCCGCACCCCGCGGCCCTCGGCCGGCCTGTATGCCGCGGTCTGCCGCAGCCGCGCGCTCTCGTCC
Organism: Anaerolineales bacterium; assembly: GCA_016789165.1. Classification (GTDB taxonomy): domain Bacteria; phylum Chloroflexota; class Anaerolineae; order Anaerolineales; family UBA6663; genus SpSt-583. The sequence goes on from JAEURL010000677.1 coordinate 1,531, forward strand.
GAGACGGTGGCCCGCTACGCGCCGGAGTTGCTGGAGACGCTCTTCCCGGGGTGAAGGCGGCTTGGTTTTGGTATAATCGCTGCGCAAATACGGAGAGGTCGCCTAGTCCGGTCTATGGCGTGCGTCTGGAAAGCGCATATGGGTCACACCATCGAGGGTTCAAATCCCTCCCTCTCCGCCACTGCAAACACCGCCCCTGGCGGTGTTTTGTTTTCGGCCGCCGGCGGCCGGCCGCTCACTGACCGAAGGAGGTCCCCATGCAGATCAGTGCCCGCGTGGAGAACAGCGCCGGCCAGCATCAGGTCACGCTGGAGACCAATGGCCAGCCCCGGACCCTGGCGATCCCGCCCCGGGCCACGGGCTTCGGCTCCAGCGCCAACGGCGGCGAACTGCTGTTCCTGGCACTGGCCACCTGTTATTGCAACGACCTGTACCGCGAAGCCGCCAAACGCGGGATCAGCGTTTCCGCGGTGACGGTGGAGGTGACGGGCGAGTTCGGCGCGGAGGGGGAGCCGGCCCGGCAGGTGACCTACCGGGCGCGCGTCGCCGCCCAGGCGAGCGAGGCCGCCATCCTGGACCTGATGCGGGCGACGGACCAGGTGGCCGAGATCCAGAACACCCTGCGGGCGGGGCGGCCCGTCACCCTGAGCCGCCTGGAAGCGGAGAGCCGGTGATGAGCACGCCTATCCTGGCCGTCGTCGAGCGTTTCAACGCCGCCTTCAACGCCCACGATGTGGAGGCGCTGATGGAGTTGATGACCGAGGACTGCGTCTTCGAGAATACCTTCCCGCCCCCGGACGGCGCGCGCCATGTCGGCCAGGCCGCGGTGCGGGCCGTCTGGGAGGCCTTCTTTGCCGAGGCGCCGGCGGCGCACTTTGAGTGGGAGGAAGTGGTGGCCTTGGGGGAGCGCGCCGTGGTCCGCTGGACCTACCGCTGGGGCGCCGGCCGCGTGCGCGGGGTGGACGTGCTGCGGGTGCGCGCCGGGAAGATCGCCGAGAAACTGTCTTACGTGAAAGGTTAGGCGCCCCGCGCCTGACGCCGGAATAGCAGCGCCGGCCCGCACGTGCGGGCCGGCGCTGGTTTTGATAGGGCGAGCCGGGCCGGGCCTGCCGTTACTTGGCGAAATCGGTGGCGCGCGTCTCGCGGATGACGGTCACCCGGATCTGGCCCGGGTAGGTCATAGTCTCTTCGATCTTGCGCGCGATGTTCTTGCTCAGCTGCAGGGCGGCCAGGTCGTCCACCCGGTTGGGCTCGACGATGACGCGGATCTCGCGGCCGGCCTGCAGGGCGAAAGACTGCTCCACGCCCTGGAAGGAGTTGGCGATCTCCTCCAGCCCCTTGACGCGCTTGATGTACTGGTCCAGGCTCTCGCGCCGGGCGCCCGGCCGCGCGCCGGAGATGGCGTCGGCGGCCTCGACGATCACGGCCTCCACGGTCTGCTGCTCGGCTTCGTGGTGGTGGGCGGCGATGGCGTTGACGACCTTGGCGTTGACGCCATAGCGCTTGGCGTACTCGGCGCCGATGGCGGCGTGGGTGCCCTCCACCTCGTGGTCCAGGGCCTTGCCGATGTCGTGCAGCAGGCCGCCGGCCTTGGCCAGGGCCACGTCGGCGCCCAGCTCGGCCGCGATGGCGCCGGCCAGCAGAGCGGTCTCGATGGCGTGCGCGTGCTGGTTCTGGCCGTAGGAGGTGCGGAACTTCAGCCGGCCCAGCAGCCGCTGGATCTCGGGATGCAGGCCCGGCACGCCGGCCTCAAAGCCGGCCTGCTCGCCGGCTTCGCGGATGATGGCCTCCACTTCCTTCTGCGCGTCGGAGACCAGCTTCTCGATGTGGGCGGGATGGATGCGGCCGTCCACCACCAGCTTGGCCAGCGCGCGCTTGGCCACCTCGCGCCGGATCGGGTCGAAGGACGAGATGGTGACAGCTTCGGGCGTGTCGTCCACGATCACGTCCACGCCGGCCGCCTGCTCGAAGGCGCGGATGTTGCGGCCGTTGCGGCCGATGATGCGGCCCTTCATTTCGTCCGCCGGCAGCGGCACCACCGAGACCGTGATCTCGGAGACGTGCTCGGAGGCCACCCGCTGGATGGCCAGGGCGATGATGTTGCGGGCGCGCCGGTCGCCCTCGGCCCGCGCCTCCTCCTCGATCTGGCGGATGGTGCGGGCCATGTCGCCGCGGGCGTCTTTCTCCACCTCGGAGACCAGCAGCGCCCGCGCCTCTTCCTGGGTCATGGCGGCCACGCGCTGCAGCTCCGCCAGGCGCTTTTCCTGCAGCTTGTTGATCTCGCCCTCGCGCTTGTCCAGGGTGCTCTGGCGCTTGTCCAGCTGGGTGCGGCGCTGGTCGTTCTGCTCCAGCTTGCGGTCCAGGTCCTCGCGCCGCTTGGCCAGGCGCTGGTCCTCCCGGTTCAGATCAGCCAGCCGGCGCACCGCCTCGGCTTCGGCCTCATCCCGGATGCGGATGGCCTCGTCCCTGGCCTTCAGGACGATGTCCTTGGCCTGCGCCTCCATCTGCTGGGTCAGGGTGCTCTTCTGCTGTTCCAGCTCCCGCGCCTGCAGCTCCACCTCACGCAGGCGCAGCTCGGTCTGCTGGCGATGGCGCCGGATGCCCAGCCACAGACCGACCGCCACCCCCACCACGAGCGCCACGATCACTTCAATGAATACAACGACGGGGTTTTCAAACATAACCGTGCTCCCGCAAGTTATACGCGCCTTCTAATCGTCGTCGGCCGGCAAGGATTGCCAGGCCTTGTCCACGGCCGCCTTGACCACCTCGGAATCGAACCCGCGGCGGGCCAGGTAATCACCCAGCTTGCGCCGGAATTCGGGGCGGGGCAGGCCGGCCAACCGCTTGGCCCGCCGTGCGGCCAACTGGTCCGCGCTGGCGGCATCATCCGCCTGAGACAGCGCGGCCTTCGTCACCTCGGTGGAGACGCCCTTCCGCTTGAGCTCCGCCCGCAGGGCGCGTTGACTGCGGGGTCGGAAGGCGGCGCGATTCTCCACCCAAAGCCGGGCAAACGCCTGGTCATCCACCAGCCCGGACTGGCGGAGCCGGTCAATTTCCTTTTCGATGTCGGTGTCAGCTACCTTATGTTTCTGCAAGTACTGGCGGATCTCGCCCTCTGAGCGCGGCCGGCGAGCCAGAAGGTTCAAGGCCCGGACGTGCACCTGTTCGCGGGCGTCGGCGGCCTGCAGGCGGGCGATGTCGGCCTCGCCCAGTTCCTGGCCCAGGCGCAGCCGGGCGGCTTCGATCTTGGCCAGCCCGAAGGCGAAGCGGCCATCGATGAAGACGTTCACCCGCGCCTTGTTGCGGGCCTGGAGCTTGAGGGCGGTTACTTTACCCATAAACGCAAACAGCCGGGCCGCACGCCACATCGCGGGCGCGCGCCACAGCTGTTTGGGACCGATCTCCGTTGAGGGAATCCGGAATACAGACGCGGGTAACGTCAACTGACCGCGCGCGTCCGGGTCTGACCCGGTCGGCGTTTCGGTACGGCCCTTATGCCGGCTCGCGCCAGCCCACGCTTCTGCATTCCGTCATCCCTGAACCCGGCCGGCGGCGGGAACCCGCCGCAGCCGGATAATTCCACCGGTTATCGAAGGCCCAACGCTGTTGCGGCGCCTTCCGCCCCGCCCGCCGGCCGCCCGCCGGAGCGGGTGCGCCAGCCGGGAGGGGCGCTCATGCTTCAGAGTCATCCGCGTCGGAGCCGGCCCCTAACGGAACCTTGGCCGCGCCCAACTGGCGGCGGATGGCCTGCTCAATCTCCTGCGCGATGTCTGGGTGCTCTTTCAAGTAAACCTTGGTGTTCTCCCGTCCCTGACCAAGCCGCGTGTCTTTGAACGAAAAGAACGCGCCTCGCTTGCTGATGATCTCCGTTTGTGAGCCCAGGTCGATAATATCTCCGACCTTGGATATACCTTCATTGTACATTATATCAAACTCGGCCTCCCGGAATGGCGGCGCCACCTTGTTCTTGGTAACGCGAACGCGCGTTCGAGAGCCGACGACGTCGGCGCCTTCCTTGATGCTCTGGATGCGCCGGACGTCGAGCCGGACGGAGGCATAGAACTTTAAGGCCAGGCCGCCGGTGGTGGTTTCCGGGTTGCCAAACATCACGCCGATCTTCTGGCGCAGTTGATTGGTAAAAATCATGGCTGTATTGGTCTGCTTTATCGCCCCCGAGAGCTTGCGCAGGGCCTGGCTCATCAGCCGGGCTTGCTGGCCCATGGTGGCGTCGCCCATGTCGCCCTCGATCTCGGAGCGCGGGACCAGGGCCGCCACCGAGTCCACCACCACCACGTCGATGGCGCCTGAGCGCACCAGCGACTGGGCGATCTCCAGCGCCTGCTCGCCGGTATCGGGCTGGGCGATGTAGAGGTTGTCCACGTCCACGCCGCACACCTCGGCATAGGTCGGGTCGAGGGCGTGTTCCATATCGATGTAGGCGCAGATACCGCCGGCCCGCTGCGCCTCGGCCACGATGTGCTGGCAGATGGTGGTTTTGCCGGACGATTCCGGCCCGTAGATCTCGGTGACGCGGCCGCGCGGCACGCCCCCCACGCCGATGGCCAGGTCCAGCGCCAGGGAGCCGGTGGAGATGGCTTCCACCGCCAGGTGGCTGGCCTCGCCCAAACGCATCACCGAGCCCTCGCCGAACTGTTTTTTGATCTGCGCCAGGGCTGCGTCCAGCGCTCGGTCTTTACCGCTCGCCATAGCTGTCTTCCTCGGAACCAGGGTGGCCGGCAGTGTACTTCAGGCAGGTGAACCACGCAAGCGAAAGCCGCGAATCCGTGCTATAACGCGCGCATGCCGTTCTCCCGCCCGCTCCAGGCGCGGCCGGCCACGCCGGACGACCGCCTGGCCATTCAGACCTTAACCCGCTACGAAGTGCACGTCCACTCCCACCTGGATTGGAAGCCTGTGGAGGATTGGCTGGGCCAGCAGCCGTTTGTGGTGGCTGAGCGCGGCACGCGCCTGGTGGGCGCGCTGGCCTGCCCACCTGATCTGCCGGACACGGCCTGGGTGCGCCTATTCGTGGCAATGGAGGGACTGGAGGCGGCGCGGGTGTGGGAGGGGCTGTGGCCGTTGGCCGAGGCCAGCCTGCGGGAGCAGCGCCTGCAGCAGATCGCGGCCCTGAGCCTGGAGCCGTGGACCGAGCCCCTGTATCGCTCGGCCGGCTTTCGGCATACGCACTCCGTGGTGGTTCTGGCCCGCCGGCCCGGTCCGCCGCCGGCCGGCGCCGCGCCGGCCGGGGTGCGGCTGCGGCCGGCCAGCGGCGAGGAGGTGGCGGAGCTGGCGGCCGTCGATGCGGCGGCGTTCGCGGCCCCGTGGCAGCTCTCGGCGGAGATGGTGCGCCTGGCGTGCGCCCAGGCCGAATATGTGAGTGTGGCCGAGCAGGCCGGCCAGATCATCGGCTACCAGC
>JAEURL010000704.1 GCA_016789165.1 Anaerolineales bacterium
GATCGTCGGCCGTCGCGACGACCCGGACACACGGGCCTTAATCCAGACACGCCTTCAGCCCCCGCACTTCAACCCTCAGCCTGACAAGGTGCTGCTGGCCAAGGCCGGCGAATACGCCTTCCCGCACCCGGAATTCCTGGACTCACTTACCGTTCGGGAGAAGCGTTTCGAGAACGCCACCGTGCGCACCGCCCTCGGGCTGGCGGAACGCCTGCATCCCGGCCTATCCAAGAAGCTCACAGACGCCGCTGGCCGGCCGATCCGGCCGGTCCAGCCGGGCCTCCTACGCCGGCTCCTAGGCTAACGGCCGGCCAGTTCCCAGAGCGCCCCCAGATAGCGGTGCAAGCTTTCAGCGAAATCGGGCGACTGGCAACCCGGGCCATCCAGATGCCAGTTGGCCCGCATCGGCTCGGCCTGCACCGCGAGACAAGCCAGCACGTCCGGGTTGAAAATCAACCCATCGCCGGCCGGCCCGGGCTCTAACAGCCGCGTTCGCTCCACGTCCTCCCAGATGTCCGGCCCCGCGATCTGGCACACCTGCCGCAGCGAAAACCCCCTCGGCTCGGCGCTTTCCAATTGCCGCATCGCGCTCGCCCGCGCCAGGCTTAACAGGGCGCGGGCCAACGGCGACTGAGCGGACCAGTCACTGCTCCAGGTCAGCGCCGGCCTTCCGGCGCGCTCCAGCCCATCGGTCAGGGCGCGCCGCACAATGGCGACCCGGTGACTGTCACAAGCGGCCACTTGCGTGGCGACGGCGGCCACCCCCAACGGCCGCCGCGCCAGGTACGGGACCTCGGCCAGCGCCCAGCGGAGGCGCGGCAGGCTGAGCGAGCTTGGTTGAGCTGCCGCGAGAAGCACCGCCGCCAGGTGCTCTTGCTCGGCCGGCGTCAGATTCTCCAGAGTCGCCACAGCCAGCTGCGGCTGGGGCATGGCAGCCGCCACCTGGTCTGCTTCCCACGGCGTCGATGCCATGATCACGGCCGGCGCGAGCGCCAATTGGCCAAGCACTTCCGCCTGGTCGGCGGGTGGCAGGCGGTCCAGGTCATCCACCAGCCACAGCACGCGCCCGTCTTCGTTGGACTGTTCCAGGGCCTGGATCAGATCAGCGCGCTCGGCTCGGCCGGCGGCGATATCCGGGTAGACGACCCGCGCCGCGAACGCCGCGAGGCTGCGCCGGTTGCGGGCGAAGGGCAGGAAGTCGGCGGCCGGGATATACACGGCCAGTGGCGCGCCCGGCTGCCAGGCCTCCGCGCAGCCGTAGGCCAGGCGCCTGAGCCATGTCGTCCGGCCGCTGCCTGGGCCGCCGGCCAGCACCAGGGAGGCCAACGGCCTGTCCTCAGCCGGTGGATGATCAGGCTGGGGCAACGCCAGCGTGCCCCGGATGGTACGCACGGCCAGCCGACGCGGGATGGCCTGGGTGATGGGCAACTGGAGCCCACAGGCAGTCGGCACTGAGGCGCACCGATGCTTGACATTGACCGCCAACGGTTCCAAGGGATCTAGACGCGATGTGCCAGCCGCTGCCATGGCAGCGGTGGCGCCTGGCGTTAGCGCTTCCCTTTCCTGCGCACCGGCTGCGCCGTTAGCCGATTCGGCTTGGCGTTCCGTCTTGACCAACCGCCCTTGCACGTCCAGCAAACCGTCCAATTCCGGCTCGGTCGCCAGGGTCTCCAGGGCTCGATGCAGGTAGTTGATGTAGGCGCGTTCGGCGCTGTCGTTGGGTGTCGCCCCGCGCACATCCAGAAACAGTTTCCCGACGGCTTTGGCCAACACGGCGGCCTGCTCAGCGGATAAGCCGAGCTCATCCCGCGCCATGTCGGCGATCTGGGCCAGATGAGCCGCCTCAGCACTGTAGCGCAACACCTTGCCCACCGGCGCAACCGCCCGCGCTGATCCAGACCCGATCGGCTCAAGGTATTGGTGCCAAACCATGATCAGGCCCTCGGCCAGATGCAGGTCACCGCTGTCAATCGCCTTGATCATCAAGCGCAGGGCCAGCCACTCCAGCCCTTGAACGGCCTGTTCAACCGGCTTCAGACCATTCTCAATGAGCTCTGCGTGGCGGTCGCCCAGGAGGCGCTGCAACGCCTCCGGTTGGCCAAATGGTCCGCGGCTAAAAGCCGCGGGGTCGGCGCAGAGCAGGGTCAGAGTCGCTCGGAAGGCCTTGCCGGAGACCTTGAGGTATTTCGTGGAAGACATAGAGACACGGGGTGCAGAAACTCGCCAAAACGCCGGCCCATTATAGGGATCGGCCCGTCAGCCGACCCTTTGCAACGGTTGGCTTTCACACACCGGTTCGGCGGGGCCTAGGCCCATTTCGGCCGCGAACCGGCTCGGGACGAGGACCGCCCCGGTGTGCGGGTGACGGGCAAACCCGGAGAGCCGGCAAAGCTCCGTGGCCCGCGTCACTAGGAGGTAGGCAAGGCGGCGCTCGGCTTGAATGGCGCGCGGGTCCTTGTCCCGCAAGCTGTCGCTGTGGGGCAGGCAACCGGTTGGCCAGCGGCCGGTCGCCGGTTCACCTTCGCACCAGCCCAGGCCGAAGGCGACCGGCCGCACCTGGCCCTTGAGCTTGTGGAGCGTGGCCAGGATGATGCTGGCCTCCAATCGGTCGGCGGCCTGGGCCGCCGGGCGCTGGCGCCGGCGCGCATAGGCCACCAGCGCCCGGCAGGTGTCGAAACGACGGGCGAACTTGAGCAGGGCCTCGATCTCGTCCTCGCGCTCTTCGGGGATGTCGTCGGCCGGCTCATCCAGGCTGAGTTCAATCGCCTCGGTCACATGGTCCCAGTAGCCGCTCTCCAACACGAACCGCAATACCTCGGCTGGCTGGCCGACCTGGGCGCGCCGGCCGATGGTGTTCATCCACGCCTGCAGGTCGGCCATGCCGGCCTGCCAGCGCCGCCCGTCCGGGTGCGTCAGGGCCTTGGTCATTCCCGACCAGGAGCCGCCGCAGGCCTCCAGGAACTTGTGCCCCAGCCTACGGCGGTGCAAGCGCTCGGACGGGATGTTGCAGATGCGGCGGAATGCCCCGCGTTCGGAGCGATCCAGGGCTAGCGCCAGGTGGTCGATCAGGTCCCGGATGTGGGTCCGCTGCCAGAAGGACGGGCTGTACAGATTCAGATAGGGCAGGTCCCGGCGGGCCAGTTCATCCTCGATATACACCAACTGCGCCCGGGTCCGCGCCCCGATCAGGATGTCGCCTGGCCGCCGACCAGTCCGCAGCAAGGTCTCAATCTGGTCGGCGATCCAGTGCGCTTCCTCTTCGGCGGTCGCCAACAAGTGAAAGGTGGGGGCCGCGCCCTCCCGTGCATCAGGGTGCGGTCTCAGCAAGTTGCGGCAGTTGCCAACCGGATCGTTGTTTTTGTTGTGAGCGATGAGCCGCTGGCTGGCCGCCACGATCTGGCGCGTCGAGCGGAAGTTGATGCTCAGCGAGTAAGTGCAAGCCTCCGGCATGAACCGGTCCAGACTGACGGGCGGGGCCTGCTCTGGCACGGCGTCGGCCGGGCAGCCGAGCCGCTGGTCCGGGTCGCCAGTCACCAGGCTGGCGTTCTGCGGGGCGGCCAGCGTCGCCAGGATCCGCAGGGCCTGGGCGCTCAACTCCTGGGCTTCATCCACGAACACGTATTGAAACCTGGTCTGCCAGCGCTTGCGGAACGCGGTGTCTTGCTTCAACCGGATCTCGACTTCCCCAATCATGTCGTCGTGTGTGAGCAGCCGCGCCTCGCGCAGGCGGCGGTTGTAGGCGGCGTAGAGTTGCGCCAGGCTATCAGCCAATCTGGGCTCGAACGCCTGTGCCGTGCGAAAAAAGGCGCGGGCCTCGTCTTCGCCGACCCCGCCGGCCTTGGCGCGCCGGAACATGTCTTCGAGCCAGACCGCCGAGAGTGTGAGTTGCGGCGCCGGCGGACTGGGCTTGGCCAGTTCCCTGAGGATTTTCTGGGCTTGCCAGGGTTTGGCGATCACCTGACGCGGGTCGCCGGACAGATGCAGCAGCCGGCGGCACAGGGCGGGGAGGGTCGTGATCTGCTCCAGGGCTGGCCGGTGCGCGTGTCCCCAGCCGGCCGGAAAGAGGGCCTCGATCCGAGCACGCAGAGCGAGAGCCAACGGGCGCGAGCTGGTGACGGCCAGGATGTTCTCGGGCGCGACGCCGCTCGCGGCCAGATAGGCATAGCGGCAGATGATCAACGTCCTCTTGCCTGTGCCTGGCCCGGCCAGCATCCGGCTGGCTTGTTCAGGGGCGGCCAGGACCACGGCGCGCTGCTCGGCGCTCAGCGGCTCCATGGCCCCGACAAGCGCCGGCGGCCGCGGACGGTCACCGAGCGAGAAAGCGGGCTGGACGATTTCTGTGCGGGTGGACATGGCGATTGTGCTCCCTGTTGG
>JAEURL010000010.1 GCA_016789165.1 Anaerolineales bacterium
CTGCGGCCGCTCCTGGAGCAGGCGGCCGCGGCGCTGGCCGCTGGCGCCCAAGCGCGGCAGGTCACCGTGCAAGTGGCCGCCGCCGAGCCGCTGCCGGCCATCACCGGCGACGCCGACCGCCTGCTGGAAGTGCTACTCAACCTGCTCGACAACGCCCTGCAATACACGCCGCCGGGCGGCCAGATCGACCTGGCCGTCGAGGCCGACCCGGCCGCCGGCGAGGTGGTGGTGCACGTCCGCGACACCGGCCCCGGCATCCCGCCGGACGTGCTGCCGCACCTCTTCGACCGCTTCCGGCGCGGCGACGTCCGCCGGTCCGGTTCCGGGCTCAACCTCGGTCTGGGTCTGAACATCGCCCAGGCCATCGTCGCTGCGCACGGTGGCACCCTCCAGGCCGCCAATCGCGCCGGCGGCGGCGCCGATTTCTATTTCAACCTCCGCGCCGCACCACCCTGAGACCCCGCGCGGCCGGCCGCTGTTTCCAACTTAAGCCAATTGCCAGGTCCCCGTAAGGCGGCCCTCACCAGGCCGGCCCGCTCACGTTGTATACCAGACCGGAAGGCGCACCGGCCGTGGGCCGCAAGGGGCTTAGTCTTCCGGCGGCCGGCCACAGTCGGCGGGGGCAGACAAATGACACTTGCGCCGCCTCTTTTTTGCGCCAACGTATCTGGCAGGCGTGACTTCCGTCCGCACCATCCGCCCGGTTCAGCCAACCATCGGCCTGCGGGCCGTCTTGCCGCCATAGGAGGCTTCTTATGCTGAAATATCTCGCCTGGATCGCAGCCGCCATTGTTGTCGTGGCTGCCTGCCTTCAGTTAATCCCGGTGGATCGCACCAACCCGCCGGTGACGCGCGAGGTCACGTGGGATTCAGCGGCCACCCAGGCCCTGGCCCGGCGGGCCTGCCTGGATTGCCACAGCAACGCCACGGTCTGGCCGTGGGACAGCTACATTGCCCCGGCCTCGTTCCTGATCGCCAACCATGTGGCCGAGGGGCGCAGCCAGCTGAATTTCTCGCAATGGGACCAACCGAACGCCGATTTTGAAGAGGTCAGCCGGAACATCCAGCGCGGGCAGATGCCGCCTTGGGATTACGTGCTGATGCACCCCGAAGCGAAACTGAGCGCGGCCGAAACGCAGCAGTTGGTGGCCGGCCTCCAGGCTACCTTCCAGCAGGACCCGCCGATCGAGCGCCCGGAGCGGTTTCGACCGTAGGCGCGGCGCCAGCCTAAGACAAGCTTAAGGTTCCCCTCAGCACCGGCTAAACCTCCCCGCCCGCGGCGCGCGTAGAGTCACAGCATCGATCGGATCAGCCCGGCGCGGGCGCCGAACGAGTCTCCCTCCTTCACCCCGCCTCCGCCCTTACTGCGGAGGCGGGTTTGTCTCAACCGGAGTGGTGCCCGCCATGGACCTTGGACCTGTGGAATTGCTCGTCATCCTCGGCATCGTCATCGTGCTCTTCGGCGTCGGCCGCATCGGGCAGCTGGGCGGCGAACTGGGCCGCGCCCTCCACGAATTTCGCCGCGGCCTGCAGAATGAACCGCGCGCCGGCGAGCAGCCGCCGCACCCGCCGCCGCTCCCATAAGGCGCTGGCCGGCGCCTGCTTAAGGCAATCGTAAGGCGGGGTTCAGCCGGCCGTTACCCACGGCCGGGCCAGTGGGGCTATGGTCAGGCTGGCGCGGGCAACAGGCCGCTGAACGGCCAGCCCGCCCGCGAGCTCAACATCTCAGGAAGGACATGCCATGCGCCCCGTTTCACCTCTCACCCGTATGTTGCTAGCCGGCGTGCTGAGCGCCGGCCTGACGGCCTGCGCCGTCCCCGCTCTGCCGCAGATCGCCTTCAACCAATCCGGCAGCCCGGCCAGCAGTGTCAAGCTGTCCGAGCCGGTGCGGACCGCCGGCCAAGCGGCTGCGGCCGGCCCCGACGGCGAACAGGCTCTGGAGCAGCTCTACAGCCGCGTCAACCCGGCCGTGGTCAATATCACCGTGGTCGCCAAGGATCAGGCCGCGCCCTCGGGCCTGACCGTGCCCGAATTACCGGGTTTCCCACAGTTCCAGGCCCCCACCCCGTCCACACCCGGCGTCTCCGTGGGCGAGGGTTCGGGCTTCGTCTATGACAACCAGGGCCACATCGTCACCAACAACCACGTCGTCGCCAACGCGGCCCAGATCAAGGTGACCTTTGCCGACGGCGTGGAAGCGGCCGGCACCGTGGTGGGCGCCGCGCCGGACGCCGACCTGGCCGTCATTAAGGTCGACGTGGACCCGAGCGAGCTGCATCCGCTGGCCCTGGGCGAATCGGACGCCTTGAAGGTCGGGCAGACCGCGGTCGCTATCGGCAACCCCTTTGGGCTGGCCGGCTCGATGACGACGGGCATCGTCTCCGGCCTGGGCCGGCTGCTGGCCGATGGCGGCCAGACGCCCGCCGGCGGCAGCTACTCGATCCCGGACATCATCCAAACTGACGCCGCCATCAACCCCGGCAACTCGGGCGGCCCACTGCTGGACCTGGCCGGGGATGTCATCGGCGTGAACACGGCCATCGAGTCGCCGGTGCGCGGCTCCTCCGGCGTGGGCTATGCCGTGCCGGCCGCCATCGTCCGGCAGGTGGTGCCGGCGCTGATCGAGCACGGCCGCTATGACTTCCCCTACCTGGGCATCACCGGCACCACACTGGGCGCGGACCTGGCCAAGGCCATGCACCTGGAGGCCGGGCAGCGCGGCGTGCTCGTGGTGGCGGCGGCCGAAGGCGGCCCGGCGGCCAAGGCCGGCCTGCGCGGGAGCGCAACCGAGACCCAGGTCGCGGGCCTGCCGGCCAAGATCGGCGGCGACGTGATCGTCAAAGTGGACAGCCAGCCAGTGAGCGAGTTCAGCGACCTGTTGAGCTACCTGGTCCGCCATACCCGCGTCGGGCAGGCCGTCCAGCTGGAGATCCTGCGCGACGGCCGCTCGCAGACGATGTCCGTGACGCTGGCGGCCCGGCCCGCCGCCAGCCCGTAAGCCCGGCGGCCACAGCCCCCGCTCAGGTCCGGCGGCCCTGGGCGGGGGCTTTTTTGTCGGCCGCGCCAGCCGCCGGGCTTAAGGCAATCTTCAGCGGGTCCTCAACGATCCATCACCCAGGCCGCCCGCCGCGGCGCTATCGTGCAAGCAGTTCGTTTCTGGTCAGCGGTTCAAGGAAAGGAGAACACCATGATCACGCCGAACTTCCCGTCTAGCCCGGTGCGCCGCCTGCTCATCGCCGCCGTCGGGTTGAGCCTGGCCGCCGCCGCCTGCGCGCCGGCCACGCCGGCCGTCAAGGCCAAGGCCAGCCCGCTCAGCCCCACCAAGCCGGCCGTGGCGGCGACCCAGGCCGTCAAGCCCACGGCCGCGCCCACCCTCGCGCCGACCAAGGCCCCCACGGCCGCGCCCAAGCCGACGGTCGCGCCCACCGTCCAGGCCACGGCGCTGCCGCCCACCGCCGTCGCGACCTCGGAGCCGACCGAGGCGGCCATCACCCCGGCCAAACCCGGTGTGATGCAGGCCATCGGCGACCTGGAGGTGACCCCGCGTCAGATCAAGACCACGTCCGCGTTGGGGACGCAGAAGCCGGCCGCCGGCCAGGTCTTCGTCGAAGTCACGCTGGAAGTCAAGAATAG
>JAEURL010000062.1 GCA_016789165.1 Anaerolineales bacterium
GCGCCGATTGTATGCGTTCGGGGCCGCCGGCGCAAGTGATTGAGGCGGGGTGCATTTCTCTTTTTTGGCCGGCTGAGGCTACACTCCGGGGCCATCCCGTCGCCCGGAGGTGCCGATGTCCGACCGAGATGCTGACTTGAAGGCCCGATTGATGGCGCAGGCCGAAGCGGCGATTGATCAGGTGTTGGCCTGTCGGCCGGCGGCCGAGAGCGCTGAGTTGGCCGACATCGAGCAGGTGGCTCTGGTAGCTGGGCAGCAGGTGGCGCAGGCGGTGACGGGCGCCCTGGTGACGGAGAGCGCGGCTGCCGTGCCGGCCTGGCCGGTGTGTCCCGCGTGTGGGCAGCGGATGAAAGCCAAAGGCAAGCGCCGCCGCCGGGTGGTGACCGAAAGCGGCGAAGTCGAGTTGCGGCGGGCCTATTACTACTGTGGCTCCTGTCACCAGGGGCTTTTCCCCCCTGGATGAGCGCTGGGACGTAGGTCGGAGCGTCTACAGTCCAGCGCGGGTCAAGCAGATGGTGTGGTTGGCCAGTCGCCTGACCTACGCGGAGGCTGTGGAAGCCTTTGAGCGGATCGGCCACTGCCAGGTACCGGCGACCGTGATTTGGCGGGCGACCCAGACCCACGGCGAGCGTCTGCGGGGTTACGTTCGCCATCAGCAGGAGCACGTCGCCGTGGAACGGGTCGTCTTGCCGCCAGCGGGTCAAGATCACGCACAACCGGTGGGGGTGAGCCTGGACGGCGGCAAGATGCACATTCGGGGAGAAGGCTGGAAGGAGTTCAAAGTCGGGACGGTGTATGACGTCGTGGTGACGCCCGAATTGGACCCGGTGACCCAGGAATGGGAAGACCAGGCTCACGGGGTCAACATGGCTTACCGCGCCGTGTTGGGCTCGGCTGACGACTTTGCCCCAGCGCTGTGGGGGTTGGCAGTCGAGCGGCGCGTGCCGCAAGCTGCGGATGTGTCGGTGACGGCCGATGGGGCCGAATGGATCTGGAACCTGGTCGCCGACTACTTCCCGGACAGCGTGCAAGTCGTCGATTGGTACCATGCCACCGAGTACTTGGCCGGAGCCGCCGAAGCCCTGCATCCCAACCAACCCGCCGCCGCCCAAGCCTGGCGCCAAGAACGCCGCCAGAACTTGTATCTGGGCCAAGTTCACAAACTGATCGAGCCGCTCGAGCGCGCCGGATTGACCACCCAGGCCGATTACTTCCGCCGCCATGAACGGCGGATGCAGTACCAAACCTTCCGGGAACACGGCCACCCCATCGGCTCGGGAACAGTCGAGAGCGGTATCAAGCGCTTCAAACACCGTTTGGCCGGCCCCGGCATGCGCTGGTCACGCCCGGCTGCCGAACGGATGCTGGTCCTGCGAGCGGCCGTCATGTCCGACACCTTCGACAACCTCTGGCGGCTGGCCCCCAATTGACCACCAGCCAGGAATGCACCCGCCGGCGCCATCCCATTTGACATCCCTTGCCGCTGAAGTAGACTGTTCCGTATGAGCAAGCGCCGGGAGCCGCCGGCCCCCGCCACAACCCGCCGCCGTTATCCGCAGGAAGACGCGGCCCGCAAACGCCCCACCGTGGACCCGGCGGCGGCGCGCGTGCTGTGCGTCTTGGCGCGCCTGGGCAGATACTGGGACGATGTGGCCGGCGTGCTGCTGATCGTCACCGCGCTGCTCACGCTCATAGCGCTGCTGGGCCTGACGCAGGGCGCGCTTACCGAGGCCTGGGTGGGGCTGCTGGAGGCCGGCTTCGGCTGGGGCGCGGCCCTGGTGCCGCTCGGCTTGGGCTGGGCCGGCACCGTCATCCTGGCCCGCAACCTGGGCTGGCTGCCGCCCGTGCGCTGGGGCCGGATCATCGCCCTGGAAGTGGCGGTCTTCGCCTTGCTGGGCCTGTTGGACGGGCTGGCCGGCGGCCGCGTCAGCCAGGCCGTGGATGGGCAGGG
>JAEURL010000093.1 GCA_016789165.1 Anaerolineales bacterium
GGCCACGGCCTCGGCCAGGTGTTCGGGCGGCGTCGGCAGAGCCTCATAACGCCAGCCGGCCAGGCCCAGCGCCGCCAGGGCGGCGTTGTGCATGGCCGGCGAGAGGGAGTGTCCGAGCGGATAACCGAGCAGGCCGAGGCGCATCCGTCCTTCAATCTGCGGCCGCGGAGGAGGGCGCTGGCCGGCGGCCGCGCAGGCGCCGCGCCAGGCCCAGCCCGCCGCCGATCAACAGGGCCAGGACCGCCACCCCCAAGTAGTCGATAGCGGGGATGCGGATGATTTCGTTGAGCTTGTCCCAGCCGCGGTCATTGTATACCCACAGCACGCCGCCCACATAGCCGGCCAGAAGCGCCAGCCGCACCGGCAGGCCCAGGCCCAGGCCGTGCATCTGGGTGATGACAAATAGGCCGCCGAAGCCAAAGAAGAACATGGGCCAGATGCCATTGCCCTGCCCCACGGCCACCAGCGTGCCGTGCACGAGCACCATCACCTCCAGGGCCACCGTCCACCACTTGTTGACGTGGACCCGGGTGAAGAACAGGCTGCCCTGCAGAAGCAGGAAGAACATGTACAGGAAGCCGATCAGGTGGCCGGGGGTGCTGACGGCCGGGTGATACCAAAAGGTGAGCACGGCGGCCCAGACAAAGATGTAGCCGTGGGTTTTGCGCGCCCAGCGGTTGACCTCCGGGCTGATGGGGGCCTTCCAGCCCCACACCAGGCCGCGCCGGCCGTTCTCCATCAACAGCACCCAGATCAGCAGGACGATGACTGACCCTTGCGACAGGAAGATCGAGATGTCCTGCGCCAGGCCGTCGTAGAACAGATGGGTCTGCAGGACGTGCAGGGCGATGAAGCCGGCATTGCCGAACAGGGCGACCCAGTTGATCCAGTGCAGGCCGTCCGTGTACTTGTGCGGCCGGCTCTGCGCGTACCAGATCGTCCACCAGGTAAAGGCCTGGTGCAGGAAGTAACCGCCCCAGGCCGCGAGGCGCGTCCAGACCGTCGGCTCCGGCAGGCGCCAGTAGTACCAGGCAACACCGCTGTCCGGCAGGAGCCGGATGCTCTCCAGCCGGCCGCCCAGCCAGGCAATGAGAGCCGTGAAGAGAAAGCTGAAGCCGATCCCGGCCCACAGGGCTCGCTGATCAATTTTGGCCGGCGAAGTCGTCGTCATAGCACCGCTCCATTCCTGGTTGACCTTGGCAATGGAGGCAGTCTAATTGCTTTGCAGAGCTTTGTCACGTCTTTGTACAATCTTGCTGACACTCACGCCGGCCGCAGCGTCTCCAGGACCGAGAAGAACTCCGGGAAGGTCTTGGACACGCAGCCCGGGTCTTCAATCTGAACGCCCGGCGCCCGCAGGCCGATCAGGGAGAGCGCCATGGCCATGCGGTGATCGTGGTAGGTGCGGACCACGGCCGGCTGGATCGCGGCGCAGGGCTGGATGGTCAGGCCGTCCGGATGCTCGGCCACGGCCACGCCCAAGCGGGTCAGCTCGGCGCACAGGGCGGCCACCCGGTCCGTCTCCTTGACGCGGGCCGAGGCGATGCCCCGGATGGTGGTGGGCGTGGCCGCGAAGGGCGCGATGGCGGCCAGGGTTTGGGCCGTGTCCGGGATATCGCGCAGGTCCACGTCCACGCCCTGGAGGGGCCGGCGGCCGTCCACCGTAACCGCTATCCAATCCGGCCCTACTTCCACCGCGCACCCCATCGCGGCCAGCACGTCCAGGAAGGCCACATCGCCCTGTCGGGACTGGCGCGTGATGTGCTCTACGCGCACGCGACCGCCGCACACGGCCGGCGCGGCAAAGAAGTACGAGGCGGCTGAGGCGTCGCTCTCGATGGCGTACTCAGCGCGGGCCGTGTAGCGCTGGGGGACGGTCCGGAAGCGGGCGTAGCCCGCCCGCTCCACGGTCACCCCGAAATCGGCCATCACGGCCAGGGTCATGTCCACGTAGGGCTTGGAGTTCAACTCGCCCGCCACGGCCAACTCCAGCGGGCCTTGCGCGTAGGGCGCCACCATCAGCAGGCCGCTCAGAAACTGGCTGCTGATGTCGCCGGCCACCGCCGCCCGCCCCCCCGGCAAGCCGGCGGCACGCACCCGCACCGGCGGGCAGCCGGTGGCGCTGTCGGCGGCCACGCCCAACTGCCGGAGCGCGTCCAGCAGATCCGCGATTGGGCGCTCGCGCATCCGGGCGTCGCCGTCCAGCACGTACTCGCCGTGGCCGAGCGTGAGCAGGGCGGTGAGAAAGCGCGCCGCCGTGCCGGCATTGCCCACAAACAGTTCGGCCCGCTCGGCCGGAATACGCCCGCCCAGCCCGGTGACGGACAGCGCGCCCGGGCGCTCGACCACGGCAAAACCAAGGCGCTGCAGAGACTCGCTGAAGCGGCGCGCATCGTCGGAGGCGAGGGCGTTGGTGAGTGTGGTGGGGCCGGCCGCCAGGGCGGCCACCAGCAGGGCGCGGTTGGTCAGGCTCTTGGAGCCCGGCACCCGGACCGAGGCGTTCAGGGGCAGCGGGATCGGCTGGACCGGGTAAGGATCGGGCCAGCCGGCGGGGCCGGCGCGCATGCAGAGCGTCCGGCTCAGCCGTTGAAGAGTTCGGCGCGCTTGGCCTGGGCCGGCTCCAGGGCGGCCCGGATCGCGCCCTCATCGCCGCTGGCGATGGCGCCGCGCAGGGCCTCCAATTCGGCCGTGTACGCGCCCAGCGCCTGCAGGACCGCCTCGCGGTTGGTCAACAGGATGTCGGTCATCATCGTCAGGTCGCTGGCGGCCAGGCGGGAGGTGTCGCGGAAGCCGGAGGCCGCCAATTGCCAGACCTGCGGGTCGTCGGCGGCCAGGGCGGCGCGCACCAGGGCCACGGCGGCGGTGTACGGCAAGTGACTGACCAGGGCGGCCAGGGCGTCGTGTCGTTCGGCGGGCAGCATGACGGGTTGCGCTCCTATCGCGGCCACCAGTTCATAAGCCAAGGCCAGGGCGCGGACCGAGATATACCCCGGCGGGCACAAGACGAAGAGCCGGTCACGGAACAAGCGGGCCTCGGCGTTGGCCAGGCCGCCGGTCTCCTTGCCGCACATCGGGTGCCCGCCGATCGGCTCAAAGCGCGGCGGCAGGCTGGTCATGGCGTGCACGATCTCGGCCTTGGTGGAGCCCAGGTCCAGCACCACGGTCTGGCGCGGCGGATAGAAGCTGGTGGTGGTCAGCGCTTCCAGGTGGCCCAGAATGCCGCGCACCGGCGTGGCCAGCACCAGCAGGTCACAATTGTGCCCGGGCTCAAAATCGCTGAGGCTGTCCACCACGCCGCGCGCCAGGGCGGCCTGAGCCGTGGCCGGGTCGGCGTCCACGCCCACGATCTCGCGGCATTGGCCGCGCAGGGCCAGGGCGAGCGAACCGCCCATCAGTCCGAGACCGACGATGGTGACGTGACTCTTGGCGAGGCTAAATGGTGCGTCTTTCATAGCGGCCGACGCCGGCCGCTAGCCCGCCGGCATCGGGCGAATTATACGCCGGGGCCGGCGGAAAACCTATGGCGGGTTGGGCCGGCCGGACTAACAGGTCCGGTCCACGGCCTCGGCCACCCGGCGCACCTCGCGCACCAGCTGGGCGAACTTCTCCGGCTTCAAGGACTGGCCGCCGTCGGACAGGGCCTCGGTCGGATGCGGGTGGACTTCGACGATCAGGCCGTCGGCGCCGGCCGCCACCGCCGCCTTGGCCACGGCGATGACGTACTCCCACTTGCCGGTGCTGTGGCTGGGGTCCACCACCACCGGCAGGTGGGTCAGCTGCTTGAGCACGGGCACGGCGTTGATATCGGTGGTGTTGCGCGTGTATTTCTCGAAGGTGCGGATGCCGCGCTCGCACAGGATTACGCGCCCGTTGCCCTGAGCCATGACGTATTCGGCCGACATCAACAGCTCTTCGATGGTGGACATCATCCCGCGTTTGAGCAGCACCGGCCGGCCGGCCTGGCCCACCGTGTTGAGCAGGGCGTAGTTCTGCATATTGCGCGCGCCGATCTGGATCACGGCGGCGTAGCGCGCCACCAGCTTCACCTGGTCCTCGGACATGGCCTCGGTGACGATCGGCAGGCCGGTCAGGTTGCGGGCCTCGGCCAGCAGCTGCAGGCCCTCCTCGCCCAGGCCCTGGAAACTGTACGGCGAGGTGCGCGGCTTGAAGGCCCCGCCGCGCAGGGCCGTGGCGCCGGCCTCCTTCACGGCGGCGGCCGTCTCCAGGATCTGCGAACGGCTCTCCACCGAACATGGGCCGGCGATGATGGCCAGCTTCGGGCCGCCCACCTTGAGCCCATCCAGCGGCACCAGGGTCTCGGCCGGGTGCATGTCGCGCGAGGCCAGCT
This sequence comes from Anaerolineales bacterium, assembly GCA_016789165.1. Classification (GTDB taxonomy): domain Bacteria; phylum Chloroflexota; class Anaerolineae; order Anaerolineales; family UBA6663; genus SpSt-583. The sequence continues at coordinate 4,349 of JAEURL010000093.1, forward strand.
TGAAGGGCTTGAGGATCGGCACGGTCTTTTCCACGCCGTCCAGGGCCTCGAACTGCCCGCGGTCGATCGGCCGGTCGTCGCCGATCACGCCGATGATGGTCCGCTCTTCGCCCTGGGACAAGTGGACGCGGTAGCCGCCGCCCTCCACCCGGCTGACCACGGCCGCAATCTGCTCGGCGCTGGCGTGGGGCTGCATGACAATGATCATGGAGTTAGCTCCGGCCGAGCACCGCCGCCACCTGGCGGCACTCGCGCACCAATTGGGCAAACTTCTCCGGCTTCAAGGACTGGGCGCCGTCGGAGAGCGCCTCGGTGGGGTGCGGGTGGACCTCGACGATCAGGCCGTCCGCGCCGGCCGCGATGCCGGCCCGCGCCACGGCCGCCACGTACTCCCACTTGCCCACCCCGTGGCTGGGATCGAGCAGCACCGGCAGGTGCGTCAGGTGCTTGATGACCGGGATGGCGTTGATGTCGGTGGTATTGCGCGTGTACTTCTCGAACGTCCGGATGCCGCGCTCGCACAGGATCACGCGGGCGTTGCCGCCGGCCAGCACGTACTCGGCCGACATCAGCAGCTCTTCGATGGTGGACATCATCCCGCGTTTGAGCAGCACCGGCTTGTCGGATTTGCCGGCCGCGCGCAGCAGGTCGTAGTTCTGCATGTTGCGCGCGCCGATTTGGATCATGTCGGCGTAGCGCGCCACCAGCGGCACCTGCTCCGGGGACATGGCCTCGGTGACGATCGGCAGGCCGGTGGCCTCGCGCGCCTCGGCCAGCAGCTGCAGGCCTTCCTCGCCCATGCCCTGGAAACTGTAGGGCGAGGTGCGCGGCTTGAAGGCCCCGCCGCGCAGGGCCGTGGCGCCGGCCTCCTTCACGGCCTGGGCGGCCTCCAGGATCTGGGCGCGGCTCTCCACCGAGCACGGGCCGGCGATGACCGCGATGTGCGGCCCGCCGACCGGGGTGCCGTTCAGCGGGACGTGGGTGTCCATCGGGTGCATGTCGCGCGAGGCCAGCTTGAAGGGCTTGAGCACCGGCATGGTCTTGTCCACGCCGTCCAGCGTCTCGAACTGGGTCCGGTCGATCGGCCGGTCGTCGCCGATGACGCCGATGATGGTCCGCTCCTCGCCCTTGATCAGGCTGGTGCGGTAGCCGGCCTGCTCCACACGGGCCACCACCGCCGCGATCTGGGCGGCCGAGGCCTGGTGCTGCATGACGATGATCATGATAAGGTCTCCTGATGGCGATCCGGGCGCAGGCGGGCCGCCGCGCCCAGGTAAACATGGCGGATCTCGGCCGGCCGGCGGTCGGTGTTCCAGTGCATGAGCACGCGGATGCACATCGGCAGGCCGCCGGGGACGTTCATCTCATGCGAGCACAGCAGGGCCGTGTCAATCCAGCCGAGCTGCCGCGCGGCCAGCGCCGGATACTCGGCGTTCAGGTCGGCGGTGGTGGTG
>JAEURL010000154.1 GCA_016789165.1 Anaerolineales bacterium
TGCCGATCTGGGAGTGCGCGCACTGCGGCCACTTCGACGTCATCGGCAGCCGCGAGGAGCTGCAGGCGCGGGCCGTGGCCGGCTGGGAGGCCTTCGCCGGCCACACCCCCCACCGCCCGTACATCGACGCCGTGAAGGTCCGCTGCTCCGCCTGCGGGGCCGCCACCGACCGCATCAAGGACGTGGGCAATCCGTGGCTGGACGCCGGCATCGTCTCCTTTTCCACGCTCAGTTACGGCGATGACATGGAGCGCTGGCGGAAGTGGTTCCCGGCCGACTTCATCACCGAATCGTTCCCGGGCCAGTTCCGCAACTGGTTCTACTCGCTGCTGACCATGGCCGCCGCCCTGGAGAATAAGCCGGCCACCAAGACCGTGCTGGGCTTCGCCACCCTGCTGGCCGAGGACGGCCGGCCCATGCACAAATCCTGGGGCAACTACATCGAGTTCAACGAGGCCGCGGACTCCATCGGCGCGGACGTGATGCGCTGGATGTACTGCCAGCAGCGCTACGACGCCGACCTGCTCTTTGGCTACCACCACGCCGACGAGACGCGCCGGCAGTTCCTGCTGCCGCTCTGGAACGTCTACACCTTCTTCGTCACCTACGCGCGGCTGGACGGCTGGACGCCGGCCGCGGGCCGCGCTCCGGCGGTGGCCCGCCGGCCGGAGCTGGACCGCTGGATCCTGGCCCGTCTGCAGCAGGTGGTGGCCGAGGTGACGGCCGCGCTGGAGGATTACCACATCTACAAGGCCACCGGGCCGGTGGAGGTCTTCCTGGACGACCTGAGCAATTGGTACGTCCGCCGCTCGCGCCGGCGCTTCTGGAAATCCGGCTCGGACGCCGACAAGCAGGCCGCCTACAGCACCCTCTACCACTTCCAGGTTACGCTCGGCCAGCTCCTGGCGCCGTTCGTGCCGTTCGTGGCCGAGCAGATCTATCAAAATCTCGTCCGCTCGGTGGAGGTCGCCGCCCCGGAGAGCGTCCACCACTGCGCCTGGCCGGCCGTGGACCCGGCCCTGCGCGACGAGATCCTGCTGGCCGAGATGGAGGCCGCCCGCACCGTGGTGGCGCTCGGCCACGCCGTGCGCGCCGCCGGCAACCTCAAGGTGCGCCAGCCGCTCAGCCGGGTGGTGGTGGTGGCCCCGCCGGCCCAGCGCCCGCGCCTGCAGCACATGGCCGCCCTGGTGGCTGACGAGCTGAACGTCAAGGCCCTGGAATTCGTCGAGAACGAGGCCGAGCTGGTGACCTACCGGCTCATGCCCGACAACCGCGCGCTCGGGCCGCGCTTCGGACCGCGCTTCCCCAAGGTGCGCGCCGCCCTGGCCGAGGCCAACCCGCAGGCTGCCGTCACCATCCTGCGCTCCGGCCAGCAGCTGGCCCTGGACGTGGACGGCGAGCTGGTGGAGCTGGCGGCCGGCGACGTGATCGTCACGCCGCAGCCCAAGGCCGGCTTCGCGGTCAAGGCCGAGGGCGAGTACGTGGTCGCCCTGGATACGGCCGTCACGCCGGCGCTGCGCGCCGAAGGCCTGGCGCGCGAGTTCGTGCGCCGCGTGCAGGACCTGCGCAAGAGCGCGGGCTTCGAGATCGCCGACCGGATCAACACCTACTTCATCGCCTCGCCGGCCCTGGCCGAAGCCGTGCTGGCCCACGCCGACTACGTGCAGGGCGAGACGCTGACGGTGGAACTGAAGGCTGGCGGCGGGCCGGCCCCTCGGTCGCCGCTGGCTTCCCAGGGTGATGAGCCGGGGGCGGCTCCGGGGCCGGGCGGCGCCGCCACCGCGGAGGACACGTTTGACGGCGAGCGGGTAAGTGTGACGGTGGTGAAAGTCGAGACCCCGAAAGGCCGCGGGACCAAGAGGGCCAAGCCCAAGGCGAAGGCGGCGCCGAAGAAGGCTAAGGCCAAGCCGGCCGCCAAACCGAAGCCGGCGGGGAAAGCGCAGACGTCCAGCGCCAAGCCCAAGCCCAAGGCGAAGGCGGCGCCGAAGAAGGCTAAGGCCAAGCCGGCCGCCAAACCGAAGCCGGCGGGGAAAGCGCAGGCGTCCAAAGCCAAGCCCAAGGCCAAGGCGAAACCCAAACCGGCGGTCAGGCGCAAGCCGCGCGCCCGCCAGTAATCACCCCGGACCCGGTCGCCGCGTGCGACCGGGTCCTTTTTTTGATACACTCCTCCCGCACCCGGCCGTCAGCTTTCACCTATCCCGCTAGAGGAGGCCCGCATGAAGATCGGCATCGTCGGCAGCGGTTTTGTGGGGGCCACGGCCGCTTACGCCTTGCTCATGCGCGGCATCGGCCGCGAGATCGTGCTGGTGGACGTCAACGCGGCCCGCGCCCAGGCCGAGGCCGACGATCTGTTCCACGCCGTGCCGTTCGCGCACGCCCTGGATGTGCGCGCCGGCGAGTACGTGGACCTGGCCGGCTGCCGCGTGGTGATCCTGACGGCCGGCGTCAACCAGCAGCCGGGCGAGACCCGCCTGCAGCTGCTGGAGCGCAACGCCGCCGTCTTCCGCGGCGTGGTGCCTAGCGTCCTCCAGCACGCCTCCGACGCCATCCTGCTGGTGGCCACCAACCCCGTGGACGTGATGACGCACCTGACCGCGCGCTACGCGGCCCCGTTCGGGGTGCCGGCCGGCCGCGTGCTCGGCTCCGGCACCACCCTGGATACCGCCCGCTTCCGGGCCCTGCTGGGCCGGCACCTGCGGGTGGACCCGCAGCACGTCCACGCCTACGTGCTGGGCGAGCACGGCGACAGCGAGGTGCTGGCCTGGTCCGCCGTGGGGGTGGGGGGCATCCCGCTGGCCGAGTATTGCCGCGAGACCGGCCTGGAGGTCACCGACGTGGACCGCCGCCGCATCGACGAGGGCGTGCGCCGCGCCGCCTACCACATCATCGCCGGCAAGCGGGCCACTTATTACGGCATCGGCAGCGCGCTGGCCCGCATCGTCCAGGCCATCCTGGGCGACCAGCGCGCCATCCTGAGCGTGTGCGGCCCGCAGGCCGAGGTGGCCGGCGTGCCGGACGTCACCCTCTCGGTGCCCCACCGCGTGGGCGGGGCCGGCCTGCTGGGCGCGCTGGCCGTGCCGCTGGACGAGGTCGAGCAGGCCCAGTTGCGGGCCAGCGCCCAAGTGATCCGCGCCGCGATTGCGGCCCTGGAGGGAAATACTCAATGACGACGATGCCGGCCCCGGTGGTGCAGTGGGTGGTCTTTCATCGGCCTGGCCCCGCCTGGCAGCCGGGCGTGGATTTTCGGGAACAGCCCGGCGTACGCGAGCACGTGGCCCATTACCGGACCCTGCACGGCCAGGGCAAGCTGGCGCTGGGCGGCCCCTTCCTGCTGCCCGATGCCGGCGGCCTGATGGTGGCCACGCCCGACATCACCCAGGCTGAGTTGGAGGCCTTCGCGGCCGCCGACCCGGCCGTGCAGGCCGGCCTGCTCACGTTCGAGGTCCGGCCCTGGTACGTGGCCATGCGCCGGCCCGGCGGAGGCGCCTAACCGCATGGAGATCCGGACCGCCACCCTGGAGACCTGCGGCGCGGCGCGCGGGGTCGTGATCGTCATCGACGTGATCCGCGCCTTCACCACGGCTGCCGTCGCCCTGGCGGCCGGCGCCGCTGAGATCATGCCGGTCAGCGGCGTGGAGGAGGCCCGGCAGTGCCGGGCGCGCTGGCCGGAGGCGCTGGTGATGGGCGAGGAGGGCGGCCTGCCGCCGGCCGGCTTCGACTTTGGCAACTCGCCCTCCGCCCTGCTCGGGCGCGACCTGGGTGGCCGGCGCCTGATCCAGCGCACCGGGGCCGGCACCCAGGGCCTGGTGCGCAGCCGCCAGGCCGAGGTCCTCTTCGCGGCCAGTTTCGTATGCGCGGCGGCCACTGTCCGCGCCGTCCAGGCGCTGCGGCCGGCGGCGGTGACCCTGCTGCCCACCGACCATCTGCAGGCCGAGGACCCGGCCTGCGCCGAGTACCTGGCGGCCGCTCTGCGCGGTGAAACCCCGGACCCGGCCCCCTATCTGGCCCGGGTGCGGGCCGGCGGCCTGACGCGCGTGCAGCCGGGGCCGGCCGATCAGGGCTGGCCGGAATGGGCGGTCCGCCAGTTTGTGGCCGACCTGGACCTGTGCGAGGCCGTGGACCGCTACCGCTTTGCCATGCGCGCCGAGCGCCGGGCCGAGGGTCTGGTGCTGACGGCCCAGCCGACATGAACCGCACCGACCGGCTGCTGGCCCTGGTGCTGGAACTGCAGCGCGGCGGCGCCCGCCCGCGCTCGGCCGTGGACCTGGCCGGCGTCTTCGAGACCAGCAAGCGCACCATCTATCGTGACATGCAGGCCCTGGCCGAGGCCGGCGTGCCGATCCTCTCTATCCCCGGCCAGGGCTACGCGCTGAGCGAGGACTATTTCCTGCCGCCGCTGCGTTTCACGGCCGACGAGGCCACCCTGCTGCTGCTGGGCGCGGACGTGATGACGCAGAGCTTCGACGCCCAGTACCGGGCGGCGGCCCAGGCGGCGGCGCGCAAGATTGAGGCCGTGCTGCCGGCCCGCCTGCGGCCC
>JAEURL010000156.1 GCA_016789165.1 Anaerolineales bacterium
TCGGGCGGCAGGGCCGCCGCCTGGGCCAGGATGGAGGCCCGCTCGGCTTCATTCTCGCAGACGGCCAGCGCCGCCTGATAGGCCGCCCGCGCCTCGCCCGGCCGGCCGGCGCGGCGCAGCATATCGGCACGGGCCAGATGATAGGGCGCATAGGCAGCCAGCTCCGGCTCCGCGGCCAGGGCCTCCAGTTGCTCCAGGCCGGCCTGCGGTGAGCGGGCGAGCGAGATCGCCACCGCCTCGTTCAAGCGCACCACGGGCGTATCCGCAAAGCGCCGCAGTTCGCGGTACAGGGCCGCGATCTGCGGCCAGTCCGTGGCCTCCGGCCGCGCCGCCTGGGCATGCAGGGCGCTGACCGCGGCCTGGATCTGGTACGGGCCGGCCTGGCGCAGGTGCAGGGCCTTATCGAGCAGCGCCAACCCCTCCTGGATTTCGCGCCGGTCCCATAGTCCGCGGTCCTGCTCGGCCAGCAGCACCAACTGTCCGGCCGGCCCCACCCGCGCCCGCCGGCGCGAATGGTGCAGCAACATCAAGGCCAGCAGGCCGAGCACCTCGGCGTAGCCGCCAGCCGGCACGTCGGTCTGCTCGCGCTGAACCAGGTGCTCCAGCACGCGGGCCAGGCGCAGCGCCTCCTCGCACAGGTCGTGCCGGATCAGGGCCTCGCCGCTGGTGGCCGCGTAGCCCTCGGTGAAGATCAGGTAGATCACCGACAGCACCGTCGCCAGCCGCTCGGCCAGCAGGTGCGCGGGCGGCACCTGATACGGGATGCCGGCCGCCTTGATCTTGCGCTTGGCCCGCACCAGGCGCTGGGCCATGGTGGGAACCGGCACCAGGAAGGCCGCGGCGATCTCGGCCGTGGTCAGCCCGCCCAGCGCGTGCAGGGTGAGCGCCACCTGCGCCTCCGGCGGGAGCGCCGGGTGGCAGCAGGTGAAGATCAGTTTGAGACGCTCGTCCGGGATCTCGCCCACGGCGTCGAGGTCGGCGTTGACGGTCAGCGCCGCCGGCGGCAAGGACTCCAGCGCCTCTGGCGCAACGGGCGCCGCCCGGCCGCGCCTGATCCGGTCAATGGCCTTGCGGCGGGCAGTGGTAGTCAGCCAGGCGCCAGGCCGGTCTGGCACGCCGTCCTTGGCCCAATGCTCCACCGCCGAGAGGAAGGCATCCTGCAAGGCTTCCTCGGCCAGGTCGAAATCGCCCAGCCAGCCGATGAGGGTGGCCAGCACCTGGCCGGCCTCCCGCCGGTAGGCGCGTTCCACCAGGGCCGTCAGCGCCCCGGCCGGGCCGGCCGCTGTCTCCATCGGTGGGCCGGTGACCTACAGCGGCCGGGCTGACGCGGCCGGCCATTGGGCCTCGTCAGCCCGATCCATGGTCAGAACTGGACCACCGGCCGGACCTCCACCGAACCGGTCCGCGCCGCCGGAATCTGCGCGGCCCAGGCCGCGGCCGCTTCCGGGCTGTCGCACTCCAGCAGGTAGAAGCCGCCTAGCTGCTCGCGCGTTTCGGCGAACGGCCCGTGCGTGGTCAGGGTCTTGCCCTCCCGCACCCGCACCGTGGTGGCCGCGGCCGTGGAGTGCAGTTCCTCGCCGCCGCGCAGCGCGCCGGCCGCCTCGACGGCGCGGGTGAAGGCCCCGTACTCGGCCAGCACGCCGGCCCGGTCAGCCTGATCCTGCGCCTCCCAGACCTTCTCATCACCGTAGATCAACAACAGGAATTGCATGGCGCACCACCTCAGTCTCCGGCTTGGGAGAAGTCCACCACCGGCCGGATTTCCACCGAGCCGTCGCGCGCGCCCGGGAGCCGGGCCGCCCATTCAATCGCCTGATCCAGGTTGGCGCACTCGACCAAGTAGTAGCCGCCCAGCTGCTCCTTGGTCTCGGCGAACGGGCCGTGCGTCTTCAAGGTCTGGCCGCCGCGCACCCGGACGGTCAAGGCCTGGTCGGTCATGTGCAGGGCCTCGCCGGCGCGCAGGACGCCGGCCTTCCGAGCCGCGTCGCCAAATGCATAGTACTCGGCCATCTCCGCCTGCATGGCGGCTGGGTCGCCCAGGAGGCGGGCCGCGTGCGCCTTCTCGTCCGCATAGATCAACAACAGGTATTGCATCGCCTAAGCTCCTTCAAGTGTGGTCGGATTTGCTATACCGACGCACGCCAGCCCGCCAAATCGACACCGGTCCGCCAATTCACCCTCCCCGGCGGAGGCGCGCCGGCCGCCTGTATCCGCTCACTCGTCGGCCGGCCGCCAGTAGGCTTTGTCGCCCTTGCTCTGGACCTGGGCGCCGGGCGGGATCATGACCGCCAGGAAGAAGGCGCTCAGCACGTCGCCCCCGCACAGGGCCGAATGCAGGAGGCCCCAGAAGGCCAGCCGGCCCAGGCCGGCCGCGGGCGGCCAGCCGTTGAGGAACACCCAGCCGGCCAGCGGCGCGGCCGAAAGGAGCAGCAGCGGCGCCACGGCCACCCACAGCAGCCGCTCACGGCTCATGCCGCCGGCATAGTGGGCGTAGAAGAGGCCGCGCGCCGGCCACAGGCCCAGCGTAGTCCGGCCGCTCAGGCCCCAGCCGGGATGGAAAAGCGCGTGGAGGGCTTCGTGGGCGGCCAGAAGGCCCAGCAAGCCGATGGTCAAAACCGGGAGCGGCGGGAGCGCGGCCTGAAACAGGCCGCGGCCGCCGGGGATCCAACGCAAAACGGCATTCGCCAGAGTCAGCCAGGCCAGAAAGACGCCGGCCGAGGCGGCCGGCACCAACACCCACGCGTGGACCCAGGCCGGCACGGGCAGCGCCACCGGACGCCAGCCGGCGGCGGGCAGGAACTCCGGGTCGTCGGCCGGCGCGCCCCAGCGAAACTGCATGGCGGTAGCGGCGCCCGGTCAGCCCAGCCGGCTGCGGGGCGCGGGCCGCTCCGGGGCGTCTTCCAGCAGGCCGCCGTGCCCCAGGGCGAAGATGTCGGCGCGCGTCAACACATCGCCGGCCAGCAGGCGCGGCAGGACCCAGTCGACGATGTTGAGCTTGCGGCTGCGCGCGCAGCCGGGCGCGCCCAGCACCGGCACGGACCCCAGGTAGCCCAGCATGAGCAGATTGCCCGGGTCAACGGGCGCGCCCACGCACTCCACCCGGCCGCCGGCCCGCTCCAGTGCCCGTGGGACAATGTCGTACCGGTCCATGATGGCGGTCTCGCCGGCCAGCAGGATCAGGCGCGCGCCGGCCTGGGCCTCGGCCGCCAGCTGGGCGGCCAGGGCCGCCTCGCCAGCCTCGTCCTCCAGCGGGATAAAGTGCGGGGTCAGCAAGCGCGCGCCCAGCGCCGTCACCCGCTCCACGAGCGGCGCAAATTCATCCAGCAGCTTTTCGCGGATCGAGGGCGAGCCCGAAAGGATCAGGCCGACTGGCTGGGGGTTGAGCGCGTCCACGCGCAGCAGGGGCTGGCCGCCGGCGTGGCCCAGCCGTTCGGCGGCCTCGATGGTGGCCACCGGCACCGCGAAAGGGATGATCTTGATCGTCGCCACCATCTGACGCGGGCGCACGGCGGCGTGCGTGCCGAGCGTAGCCAGGGTGATGCCCTCACACTCATTGAGCGCGGCCAGGCGGGCAGCATCCACGCGCAGCACCCCCAGGACCTCGGCCAGCAGATTCATCCGGCCAGCCGCCGGCCCGGAGGGCCGCAGGCCGGGGCCGGCTACTGCTTGGGCCACCCGGCGCGCCGCGGCGTCTTCCGCCAAGTCGCCTGGCTCCAGCTCGGCCACGTACACGCTGGTCCGGCCGATAGCGCGCAGCGCCTCCACGTCGGCCGGGGCCAATGGCCGGCCCTTGCGGAACAGGCGCACGCCGTCGGGGCCGGCCACGTTATGGGCCAGCAGTTTGCCGGCGGCTTGGGCCAGTGGGACAGGACCGAACTTCATCGGTAAGGTTTTCGCGATTATGGACAGCCAGGTGC
>JAEURL010000155.1 GCA_016789165.1 Anaerolineales bacterium
GTACGTCATCTGTGCGTGGCCGGCCAGCACGGCCAGGCCCACCGCCACACCCGCGCCGGCCGCCCAGCCGGCCGAGCGCCGAGCCAGGGCCAGGTGCAGGCCGGCGAAGGCCCACGGCAGCCAGGCCGCCACCGCGTTCAGATTGAGGTTGCCCACATGGGTGACGAACACATCCGAGAACATGTAGGCCACGGCCGCCAGCAGCGCCGGCCAGGGCGCGGCCGGCGGCTCCAGCAGGGCGATCAGCAGCAGGTACATGCCGGCGCCGGCCAGCCAGACGTGGAAGACCGCCAGCCATTCCATGGCCGGGTATGGCAGACCCGGCCAGGCCAGGAAGGTCAACAGGTTGACCGGATAGAAGAAGCTGACCTGGTTGTCCAGGGCGAACGGGGCGCCGGAGAAGAGCGCGGGGTTCCAGAGCGGCAGCCGGCCGGCCCACAGGGCGCGGGCGGCATAGCTGTAGTTGGGCCAGAGCAGGCTGACCAGATCGCCGCCGGCGCGCGGGATGTAGCCCAGGCCAAACGTCACCGGCCAGAAGAAGAGCAGGGCCAGCAGCGCCAAGCCGGCCAGGGCCAGGCCGTGCTGGCGCCAGGCCTGGAGGCGCGCACCCGCCAAGGTGGCCATGCGGTTACTCGGCGGGGCCGGCCACCTGCGCGCGCACCCGGTCCAGCCGGGCGCCGTGCAGGGGATAGCGCTGCAAGGCCCAGACCACGAAGAGCGAGATCAGGATGGGCAGGCCGGCCACCAGGAAGCGCAGCCCCAGCAGCGCCGCCGGCGGCTGGGCGGGAAAAAGGTCGGCGGCGGTGGCGTTCACGTAGCCGGTGGCCGCCAGCACCGCGCCCAGGGTCAAGCCCTGCAGCGTGAAGGCGAAGCGGATGACAAACCCGTTGATGCCAAAGTACAGGCCCTCGCGGCGGGCGCCTGTCACCGTCTGGTCCTCGTCGATCACGTCCGCAATCAGCAGATCCGGCAGAACCAGCAGGCCCGAAAAGCTCAGCCCAACCATGGCGATGGCGGCCAGCGCCTGATAAAAGTCAGTGGCCAGAAAGACCAGGGCCATGCCCAGCGCAAAGGTCACCTGCGCCAGCTGCCAGGCGCGCCGGCCGCCCCGGCGCTGGGCCAGCCAGGCCCACAGCGGCAGGGTCGGCAGGGACATGATCAGGGCCGTGCCGAGCAGCAGCGAATTCTGCAGGCCGACGTCCAACGTGAGGCCGGCCACGCTCACCGGCGCCTGGAGGCGCAGGACGTATTTGGCCCAGAACGGGATGGAGGCCGTCAACAGGCTGTAGATGAATTCCTTGGCCAGGTTGGCCAGCGCGAACCAGCGGAAGGCGCCGCTGGCCAGCGTGGCGCGGATGGCCTCCAGCAGCGGCGGCTGGCGCAGTTGACCCACGGCCGGGTTCTCGCGGCTGCCGGCCAGGGAGAGCCCCAGCGTCAGGGCCGTCAGCGCGCCGAAGGCCAGGGCCATGCCGCCGCGGCCGGCCCAGTCCGCGCCCACCAGGGCCGGCGGCAGGGCCACGCCCAAGAGCAGGCCAACCACCGAGAAGAGCTGCCGCCAGCCGGAGACGGCGGCCCGTTCGGCCGCATCCGGGACCATCTCCGGGAAGAGCGCGGTCCAGTTCATCACGGCCAGGGTCCACAGCAGGTCAAAGATCAGGACCACGGCCATGAAGTAGACGAACAGCGGCGTCTCGCCGCCCTGGAGCAGCGGCGCCGGCGGCACCCAGAGCAAATAGAAAAACAGGCCGACCGGGATAAAGGTGGCGGCCAGCCACGGCCGGCGCCGGCCCCAGCGCGTGCGGGTGTTGTCCGACCAGTAGCCGGCCAGCGGGTCGTTGATGGCGTTCCAGACGCCGTAGACGCCCCAGCCCACGCCCACCAGGGCGGCCTTCAGCCCCAGGATGTCGATGTAGAGGAATTGGAGGTAGGTGCCGAAGGCCTGGTAGGAGAGGGCCACCCCCAGGGAGCCGAGCGCGTACAGGATCTTCTGCCAGGGGGCTAGGCGCATGGTGGCGATGGTGGGGCCCGGCCGGAGCAGCCGGGCGGCCTCAGACCGTGCGGTGGCCCTGCTCGGCGTCCGGGGCCTCGCGCAGGAGCTCCACGGCGTGCGGCAGCACCGCGGCAATGGTCTCCAGGTTTTCGCGCACGCCCTTGGGGCTGCCGGGCAGGTTGATGATCAGGGTGCGCCGGCGGATGCCGCACACCGCGCGCGACAGCATGGCGTGGCGCGTGACCTGCAGCGAGGCGGCCCGCATCGCCTCGGCCAGGCCGGGCGCCTCGCGCTCGATCACGGCCCGCGTGGCCTCCGGGGTCACGTCGCGGGCCGCGAAGCCGGTGCCGCCGGTGGTGAAGATCACGTCCAGCCCGCGCTGATCACACCAGGTTAGCAGCGTATCCCGGATCAGGCTGTACTCGTCCGGGATGACGGCCTGCACCTCCACCTGGGCCTGCAGCTGGGCGCGGGCGAATTCGGCGATCACGGGCCCAGACGCATCCGGGCGTTCGCCGCGGGCGGACCGGTCAGACAGGGTCAGGATTCCGATGCGCATGCCGCTTCAATCGATGTCTTTGCCGAGCAGGTGCACGTCCATCTCGGACCAGCCGGCCGCGGCGTAAAACTGCAGGGCCTCGGCGTTGCCGGCCCGCACCAGCAGGTAGCTGCGCCGGCAGCCTTTGGCCCGCAGCCGGGCCTCCAGCTCGGCCATCAGCGCGCGCGCCAACCCGCGCCGGCGCTGGTCCGGGGCCACGGCCAGGTGATAGACCAGGCCGCGCCGTCCGTCGAAGCCGCCCAGCACGGTGCCGGCCAGGCGGCCGTCGACCTCGGCCACCAGGCACAGGTCCGGGTCGTGGGCCACCTTCTTGGCCAGCTCGGCGCGCGTGTCCGAGCGCCCCACCCCCACGCCGGGGCCGGCCGTCTGCCAGAGCGCCAGGGCGGCCTCGTAATCGCGGTCGAGGTCGAATTCGCGGATCGGCATGACGCCCGCGCCGTGAGGCGCCCGGCCGCGGCGCTAGGCGGCCTCGTCCTCGGCGCCGATAATGTTCTTCCACGCGCCGTGGATGCCGTCCTCGGTGACGCCGTAATACACGCGCACCTGGTCGCCGGCGCGCTGGGCCAGGTCATAGCGCACCACCCCGCCGCGATGGGTCTTCTTCACCAGGGCCAGGTCGGCCTGCCAATGCAGGCCGGCCGGGTCCAGCTTGCCCGATTCTTTCTCGAGCAGGGCGTAGTGCCAGAGTTTGCGGGCCGAGGTGCGCGTGACGTTCTTGACCAGGTTGCCGTTGCGCAGGTCGCGCATGGTGTGATACAGGCGGCCGTTGCGCTCCTCGGTGGCCACGATCTCCACGCCGGTGCGCGGGGCCGGCGTCTCGGCCGATTCGGCGGCGGGCGCCGGCGGGGCCGAGGCGGCGGCCGGCTCCGGGGCCGCCTCGGGCGCGGGCTCAGGGGCCGGCGCCGGGGACGGAGCGGCGGGGGCCGGGGAGGCCAGCGCCGGCGAAGCGTTCTGTCCGCGCAGCACCAATTGCACGATCTCGTCACGCACGGCCAGGGAGGACTCGGCCTCCTCGCGCACGTAGAACTTGTAATCTTCGATGGCGTACGGCGGGTCGTCGCCGC
>JAEURL010000218.1 GCA_016789165.1 Anaerolineales bacterium
CCAGCTCCTGCGAACAGTAGGCCAGGATGTAGGGGTGCTGCAGGAATTCCTCCAGCAGCTCCTCGTCGACGCGGTCCAGCCGGCCGGCCACGGCGTCGGCCCGCTTCTGGCCGAAGAAGCCCACCACCCCCAGCGCGGACGCGGTTCCCAAAGCGGCCTCGTCACAGACCACCAGCCGCCCGGGCCGGCCGGCCGCGTCGGTCTGGTGCGCCACCTCGGGGCGCCGGCCAGGCGCCGGCCGCGGGCCGGCCAGGTAACGCCGCAGGCTGGCGGCGATGGCGCGCAGATGGCTCACATCGGCCCGGATGTGGTCCGGATGCGTGAACGGCCGCTCCGGACAGTCGTCGGCGGCCCCCAGCGGCTGATAAGCGAGGCTCATGCGGTTTTCTCCGGCTCAGGGTGGTTCGAGTATAGCGGCAGGCGCCGGCGCAATTCAAGAGGGAATCTATCGCCATTGGATCTGGCAGCCCGCCAAAATGGCGCACTCCTCTCCGAACTGCCCTGAAATGAGATAATCACCCAATCACCACTCACCCAATCATCAATTACCCATCGCCGGCCTACCCATGCCCAATCCGCCTGTCGCGCCCCGCCGCCCCCACCCGATCACCCAGCATGGCCACACCCGTACCGACGACTACTTCTGGCTGCGCGACCGCGCCGACCCGGAAGTGCTGGCCTACCTGGAAGCCGAGAACGCCTATACGGCCGCCAGCCTAGAGCCTACCCAGCCGCTGCAGGCCGCGCTGTACGAGGAGATGCGCGGGCGCCTGGTGGAGGATGACAGCAGCGTGCCCGTGCGGCGCGGCGATTACGATTACTACTCGCGTACCGAGGCCGGCCGGCAATACCCGCTCTACTGCCGCCGGCGCGCCGCCCCGGACGCCCCGGAAGAGATCCTGGTGGACGTCAACGCCCTGGCCGCCGGCCAGGCCTATTGCCGGCTGGGCGTCTTCGAGGTCAGCCCCGACCAGCGCTGGCTGGCCTATTCCGTGGACCTGGCCGGCGACGAGACCTACACCCTGCGCCTCAAGGACCTGGCGACCGGCGACCATCTGCCGGAGGCCATCCCCAACACCTACTACGGCGCGGAGTGGGCCACCGACAGCCGGACGCTGTTCTACAACACGCTGGATGCCGCCAAACGCCCGGAGAAGATCTGGCGGCACGTGCGCGGCACCGACCCGGCCCAGGATGTGCTGGTGCACCACGAGACCGACGAGGCCTTCTTCGCCTGGGTGCGCAAGACCCGCAGCCAGCGCTACCTGCTGCTTTACCTGCACAGCAACCGCACCGATGAGTGGTGGTACGCGCCGGCCGATCAGCCGGAGGCGGCCTTCACGTGCTTCGCGGCCCGCCAGAACAGCGTGGAGTACCGGCTGGATCACCACGCCTTCGGCGCCGAGCCTGGCCGCTTCTGGATCCTCACCAACGCGGACGCCGAGAACTTCAAGCTGCTGGAGGCGCCCGTGACCGCCCCGGACCGCGCCCACTGGCGCGAGGTCATCCCGCACCGCGCCGACGTGCTGCTGGACGGCCTGGACGTCTTCCGCGATCACCTGGTGCTCTACGAACGCCAGGGCGGGCTCAAACGCATCCGCCTCTCCGCCCCGGACGCCGTCAGCGCCGTGCGCGCCGTGCCGTTCCCGGAGCCGGTCTACACCTTCGCGCCGGCCGAGAACCCGGAGTACGCCGCGGACAGCCTGCGCTTCACGTATTCCTCGCTGGTGACGCCCAACACCGTGGTGGATTACGGCCTGGCCGACGGCGCCTGGACGGTGCGCAAACAGGACCGGATCCCCAGCGGCTATGACCCGAGCCGGTACCGCACCGAGCGCCGGTTCGCCACCGCCCCGGACGGCGTCCAAGTGCCGATCTCGCTGGTCTACCAGGCCGGCTTCACGCCGGACGGCCAGGCCCCGCTCCTGCTCTACGGCTACGGCTCCTACGGCGCCTCGATGGACGTCTGGTTTGACTCCAAGCGCCTCAGCTTGCTGGACCGCGGCGTCGTCTTCGCCATCGCCCACATCCGCGGCGGCGCCGAGCTGGGCCGGCGCTGGTATCAGACCGGCAAACTGCTCCACAAGCGCAACACCTTCACGGACTTCATCGCCTGCGCCGAGCACCTGCTCGCCGAGCGCTACACCCGCCGGGAGCGGCTGGCGATCATGGGCACCAGCGCCGGCGGCCTGCTGGTGGGCGCGGCGGTGACCCTGCGCCCGGACCTGTTCGGCTGCGTGGTGGCGCGCGTCCCGTTCGTGGACGTGGTCAACTCGATGAGCGATCCGAGCATCCCGCTGACCGTGATCGAATGGGAGGAGTGGGGCAACCCGGCCGATCCCGTCTTCTTCGACTACATGCTCTCCTACTCACCCTACGACAACGTCCAGGCCCGCGCCTACCCGGCCATGCTGGTGACCGCCGGCCTGAACGACCCGCGCGTGGCCTACTGGGAGCCGGCCAAGTTTGTGGCCAAGCTGCGCGCCCTGAAGACAGATGACCAGCGCCTGCTGCTCAAAGTCAACCTGGGCGCCGGCCACGGCGGCTCCTCCGGGCGGTATGATTTCCTCAAGGAGACCGCCCTGGAGTACGCCTTTATCCTGGACACGCTGGGTGTGAGCTAGCGGCCGGCCCGCGCATGACCGCCGTCGAGCAGACCTCCGCGCGCAGCGCGGCCGGCCCGGCCTGGGACGGCTGGGCCTACGCGCTCGGCTCCACCCTGGCCTTCAGCACTGTCACGCCGCTGGGCAAGTCCGTCATCGCCGGCGGGGTGCCGGCCGCCGCCATCATCGTCATCCGGCTGGCGGTCAGCGTGGCCCTGATCGGCCTGACCCTGCTGCGCGGCGGCGCGCGCCGGCTGCGCGTGGACCGGCGGACGCTGCTGGTTTCGGCCGTGGTGGGCGTCTCCAACGGCGTGGGCATGCTGTGCTACTTCGCTTCGCTGGCCTACGTCGATTCGTCGATCGCGGCCATGATCTTCTCGCTCAGCCCGCTGGTGACCCTGGTGCTGCTGGCCCTGCGCGGCGAGGCCTTCACGCGCCGGCACGCCCTGCGCCTG
This sequence comes from Anaerolineales bacterium, assembly GCA_016789165.1. Taxonomy (GTDB): domain Bacteria; phylum Chloroflexota; class Anaerolineae; order Anaerolineales; family UBA6663; genus SpSt-583. The sequence goes on from JAEURL010000218.1 coordinate 3,059, forward strand.
GCGCTCGGCCTGGGCGGCGTCTATCTGCTGATCGGGCCGGGCGGCCAGGTAAACGGCTGGGGCGCGCTCCTGGCCGCCATCTCGATCATCACCGTGCCGATCCAACTGGTGGTGATCCAGTGGTTCCTGCCGGCGGGGGCCCCGCAGGCGTCGGCTTTCTACTTGCTGAGGGGCATGCTGCACCCGGCCGCCGTGGGCTGGGCCTGGCAGGCCGCGCCCTGCCAGACCCCCGCGCCGGCCGGCTGGCTGGCCATCGCCGCCATCACCCTGCTGGGCACCTACGCCGGCCGGCTGATGATGTTCGTGGCCGTCCAGCGGCTGGGCGGCGGCCAGGTGGGCCTGCTGGCGCCGGCCGAGACCCTGCTGACCGTGGTCTGGTCCATGCTGTTTCTGCAGGAGCGGCTGGCGCCGCTGCAGTGGCTGGGCGGTGGGCTGATCCTGATCAGCGCGCTGCTGGCCGTGCAGGGCCTGGGCCGGCTGCGTTTGCGCCTGCGCCGCGGCCGGCGGCCGGAAATCAAGACGGAGTAATGCGCATGGAGATCAGGACCGTGGCCGTCATCGGCGCGGGCACGATGGGGGCCGGCCTCGCCCAGGTGTGCGCGCTGGCCGGCTTCACCACCCAGCTGTTCGACACCA
>JAEURL010000246.1 GCA_016789165.1 Anaerolineales bacterium
TCCGCCGCCTGCTCAACGCCCGTCTGGCCGACGTGGCCGGCGGCCCCGGCCATTACACCGTGACCATCGAACAAGCCGGTCAGGCCCAGGCCTACCCGTGCGGGGCCGTCATCCTGGCCCTCGGCGCGCAGCCCTGGCCGCTGGGCGCCGAGCACTGGGTTGACCGCGCCCGCACCCGCACCCAGGCCGAATTTGCGGCCGAGCTGGCGGCCGGCGGCCTGGCCGATCTACGCCACATCGTCATCCAGCTCTGCGCCGAGCGCGAGACGGCCGCCCGCTGCTCGCGTGTCTGCTGCCGGGCCGGCCTGCGGCAGGCCCTCCAGGCCAAGCGCCTCCAGCCGGCCGCCGAGGTCACGGTGCTCTACCGCGATTTGTTCCTGGGCGGGCCGGCCGGCGACGCGGCCTGGGATGAGCTAGTGGAGGCGCAGGCCGCGGGCGTGGCCTTCATCCGCTATCACCCAGCCCATCCGCCCGTGGTCGGCGAGAAGGCCCTCATGGTGCCGATCCCGGCCACGCACGACGCGGTGGAATAGCCGTTCGACCGGCTGGTGCTGGCTTTGCCGTGGGGCCCGCACCCCGAGGCCGCCCGCCTGGCCGCGCTCTTTCACCTGCCCCGTGACGGGGCCGGCTTCCTGAGAGAGCGCCGCGAACGGCTGCGGCCCGGCCAGGCCCGCGACGACGGCGTCTACGTGATCGGAGGCCTGCACCAGCCGGCCGAGCCGGACGAGGTCCTGCTGCAGGCGTACCTGGCCGGCGCGCGGGCCGGGCGTTTCCTCAACCAGGGCACCTTGCCGCGCACAGCCCCGGAGGCGCGCGGGGCGGCCGAGCTCTGCACGGGCTGCGCGGCCTGCGTGCCGAGCTGCCCCTGGTCGGCCATCAGCCTGCAGGCGCGCCCGGGTGTGCTCTCGCTGGCGCAGGTCGATGCGCGGCGCTGCACCAGCTGCGGCAACTGCGCGGCCGCCTGCCCGGTGAAGGCCATTGACCTGCCGGGCGCGGAGGACGCCGCCCTGCTGGCCCAGATCGAGGCCGCGCTGGCGGCCGGGCCGCGGGTGCTGGTCTTCGCCTGCGAGTGGAGCGCGTACGCGGCCGCCGACCTGGCCGGCGCGCGCCGCCAGCCGTATCCGGCCGAGACGCGCCTGATCCGCCTGGGCTGTTCGGCCCGGCTCGCGCCCGACCACATCCTGTGGGCGTTCCTGAACGGCGCGCCCGGTGTGTTGGTGGGCGTCTGCCCGGCCGGCGAGTGCCACCACGGGGCCGGCAACCGCTGGGCGGCCGAGCGCGTGGCGCTCCTGCAGCGCCAGTTGGCCGAGCGCGGGCTGGATCCGCGCCGCCTGCGTCTGGAACATCTGCCTGGCGACGATGGCCGGCGCTTTGCCGAGGTCGCCAGCGCCTTTGCGGCCGAGGTGAGCCCGCCGCCCGCGCGGCGCTGAGTCGAAAAGAAAAGCCGCGGCTGCGGATTTCGCGGAGGCGCCTGGATTATTCCTGCTCTCCGAAAAATCCGCCTCAGCGCGGCCAAGGGCACGGAAACAACCGCCACCCTCAGGAGGTGAAAGCATGGCGACACGTTTGGAAAAGGAGGTCTGGGCGCTGGACCGGTGCGCCGGCTGCGGCCTGTGCGTGGCGGCCTGCTCCAAGCAGGTGCTGCGCTGGGACGGCGCGGAGCATCCGGTTCTAGAGCAGCGCCAGAAGACCGTGGGCTACACCAAGGGCCCGCTGGATAGCTGCAGCTTCTGCCAGAAATTCTGCGAGGCTGTCTGCCCCCGCCTGGAGCGCTGGGCCCCGCTGGAAGCCAAGGTTACCCTGGCGGCGCGGGCGCGCGGGCCGGTGAAGGCGGGCGCGCCCAACGACGTGGTGCGCAGCCTGCTGGTGGCCGGCCTGAGCGCCGGCCTGCTGGACGGCGTGGTCCGGCTGGACCTGGACCCGTGGGAACTGCGGCCGGTGGGCGAGGTCGTCGCGACGGTTGAGGAGATCGCCGAGGGCGTGGGCCTGCAATACCTGTGGGCGCCGCTGCTGGATAAGCTCAACGAGGCCGTCTTCGAGCGCGGCTTGAAAGACGTGGCCGTGGTCGGCACGCCGTGCACGGCCCAGGCCCTGCGCAAGCTCAAGGCCTCCCCCAACCCGCGGCTTAAGCCGTACCAGGACGCGCTGCGCCTGAGCGTGGCGGTCTTCTGCACCGGCGTGTACCGGCCGGCCCTGATCGACGACGTGCTTGTCCAGCGGCTGGGCCTGCCGCGCCACCACCTGCGCCGGCTAGAGGTCTCGTCGGACGGCGCCTGGCTGAACGCCATCCTGTGGGATGGCAGCACGCACACCGTGCCGCGCCAGGACCTGGAGGCCTACACCCGACTGGGATGCGGCAGCAGCGACGATTACCTGGGCGAATCCGCCTATCTGGCGTAGGGCTCGCTGGGGGCGGGCGACGACGCGGC
>JAEURL010000272.1 GCA_016789165.1 Anaerolineales bacterium
GAGGTGGATTACCGGGTGGCGCGGCCGGAGGAGGCCGAGCGCCTGGCGGCCTGGATGCGCAGCCGGACGCCGGCCACGCGCGGCGTCACGCTGGAGATGACCGGCGGCCTCAACCGGCCGCCCATGCCCCGCGATGAGACCATGATCCGCACCTTCACCCGCGCCCAGCAGATCGCGGCCAGCCTGGGTCTAAAGATCGGCGAGGGCAGCACCGGCGGCGGCTCGGACGCCAACTTTGTCGCGCCGCTGGGCGTGCCGGTGCTGGACGGCCTGGGCGCGCTCGGGAACGGCGCGCACTCGGAGCGCGAGCACGTCCTCATCCACAGCCTGCCGGAGCGGACGGCCTTGTTGGCGGCCTTGTTGAGCGCGTGGTGAGGCGGGCGCCGCCCGTCACTCGGGCGGCAGCCCCAGGTAGGTCCGCAGGTCCCGAACGTTCGTGAACCAGGCCACGGTCCGCAGGAACTCGACCGCGCTGAGGCTGCGCCGGCGGAGCAGGCGCACCGCCGGCCCGATCGGGTCCGCGCCGGAGGCGCCGCCGCCGGGCGCGGCGTTGTAGGCGCCGTAGAAGGCGAAGTAGGCCTGGTTGAGCTTGCGCAGCCGGTAGCCGTTATCCCAGAAGAACTGCCGGCGCTGTTCCATGTAGGCCTCGGCCGCCTCAATCTGGCCGGCCGCCAGCAATTCGTCGGCGCGCACCCGCGTCCGGCGCATCTCGGCCCGGAAGTCAAAACTGGGCCGCTCGGCCGGCGCCTCCGGCCGCAGCGTCCGGTCCAGGAAGTTGCGGAACGGCGCCGGCGGCGGGGCCAGGTCCGGGTAGAAGCGGCGCATCACCAGCGCCCCGATCTCGTTCCCCGCCAGCTCCGCCACGGTCTCGTTCAGGATACGCAGCTCCGGCGAAGCGTCGTACAAGATGCCCAGCGGCCGCAGCGTCAGATAGTTGTGCGCCCATTCGTGCGCCACCACCGCGGCCACCCAGTTCAGATCGGAGCTCTGGGCTACCATGGTGGGGTAGGTGCCGATGCCGCCCACCGGGGTGACGAAGGCGGAGACGTCCAGGCCCTGCGCGGTGCGCTGTTCCAGCGCCACCTGCTGATCGAGCGTCAGCCCGCCGTCGATCATCTGGATGGCGGTCTGCTCGATGTGGTCACGGGGTGAAATCACCAGGGCCAGGGGCAGGGGGGTGAAGTGGAAGGCCACCGGCGGCAGCAGCTGGCCGCCCAGCGCCAGCCCTTGCTCGGCGAAGACGGCCGCCACCTGATCTTGCAGGATGGCCTCCGCCAGCGGCTGGCGTTCGGCCAGTTGGCCGCGCAGCGTGGCCTGCTGGGCGCGCAGGCCGGCCGTGGCCGCGGCGGCGTCGCTGACCGCCGGATCGGCGTACAGGGCCGCGATCTGGCCCTCCACCTCGTCCAACTGGCGGCGCAGGGTGAAGTAGGTGCGCACCAACTGGCCGCGGTCGGCCTCGGTCAGAAAGCGCTGCTCGCCCAGGCTGGCCTGGCTGAGCTTGCCGGCCACCGTGCCGGCCGTCCAACCGACGAAGTCAAACTCCTGGCCGCGGGTGTAGGCGCGCACGCGGGCCGGCATGTCCTGGGCCGGCGGAGCCTCGCCCGGCAGGATCAGCGCCAGCACCAGGGCCAGCGCCGCCCAGGCGATCCCGGTCAGCAGCCAGGCGCCGGCCGCGCTCAAGTGCATTTGGAGGGCGCGCAGGGTGGCGGGCCGCAGCATGGCGCGCATCATAGCATAGCGGGATGCTATAATCGCCACTTAATGAACTTCTTAGTCACCGGCGCCGCTGGTTTTCTGGGCGCCGCCCTGGCCAACCGGCTGGCCCAGGCCGGCCATGCGGTGCGCGGCCTGGATGACCTCTCCGCCGGCGACCCGGCCCGCCTGCTGCCGCACGTGCTCTTCACCCGCGGCGACGTCAACGACCGCCCCAAACTCTGGACACTCCTGCAAGGCGTGGAGTGTGTCTATCACCTGGCGGCGCGCGTGTCGGTGGCCGAATCGGTCCTGTACCCCCGCGAATACAACGCCGTCAACGTGGGCGGCACCGTCAGCCTGATGGAGGCCATGCGTGATGTGGGCGTGAAGCGCGTGGTCCTGGTCTCGTCCGGGGCCGTCTACGGCGAGCAGGCCGAGCAGCCGCTGCGCGAAGACCGGCCGCCGGACCCGCGCAGCCCGTATGCGGTCAGCAAGCTCGCCGCCGAATACTACGTGCGCACCATCGGGGCGCTGTGGGGGATCGAGACCGTGGCCCTGCGCGTCTTCAACGCTTACGGCCCCGGCCAGCCCCTGCCGGCCGCGCACGCCCCCGTCATTCCGCGCTTCATCCGCCAGGCGCTCACCGGCGGCTCGCTCGTGGTTCACGGCGACGGCCGGCAGACCCGCGACTACGTCTATCTGGACGACGTGCTGGACGCGCTGACGACGGCGGCCACGGCCCAGGCCGTCGACCGGCTGGTGATCAACGTCGGCAGCGGCCACGCGGCCAGCGTGCGCGAGCTGGTGGACGCCGTCCGTGAGGTCACCGGCCAGCCGCTGGACGTCATCTACAGCCAATCCGACAGCGCCGGGGTCTCGCGCATGCGCGCTGATCTGACCCTGGCCGGCCAGACGCTGGGCTTCCATCCCCGGACTAGCCTGACCGAGGGCCTGCGCCTGACCATCGACCGCGACCCGCGCTTCGCCGCGATCCTGCTCGGCAAGGCCTGAGCCGGCCCGCCCCGCCTCCGAATGACCCGCCTGTGTTTTGTCTGCCAGGGCAATATCTGCCGCAGCCCGTTAGCCGAGGGCGTGTTCAAGCACCTGGCGGCGCAGGCCGGCCGGGCCGCGGACTTCCAAGTGGAGTCGGCCGGCCTGGGCCGCTGGCATCTGGGCGACCCGCCGGACAGCCGGGCTCAGCGCGTGGCCCGCGCCCACGGCGTGGCCCTGGCCGGCCGCGCGCAGCAGTTCCGGCCGGGCGACTTCGCGCGCTTTGACCTGGTGCTGGCCCTGGGCGAAGACATCTACGGCGAGCTGGTGGATTTGGCGCCCACCCCCGCGGCGCGGGCCAAGGTGCGCTATCTGCGCGAGTACGATCCCGCCGCCGGCCAGGACCGCGACGTGCCCGACCCGTACTACGGCGATCTGCGCGACTTCGAGCACGCCTACACCCTGATCGAGCGGGCCTGCCGCGCCCTGTGGGCCGACCTCGCCGCCGGCCGGTGACGGGCGCCATGCTGCCCGAGCCGGTCCGGGCCTACCTCATCGAGCAAGGCTGGGGGGCGGCGGCCCGCTCGGTGCCCGTGGCCGGCGGCTGCATCAACGCCGGCTGTGTCCTGCACCTAACCGACGGCCCCCCTCTATTCCTCAAGCAGAACGAGCACGCGCCCGCGGATATGTTCGCGCGCGAGGCTGCCGGCCTGGCGGCGTTGGCTCAGCCGGACGGCCCGCGCCTGCCGCGGCCGCTGCTGGTTGGCGAGCAGTTCCTGTTGCTGGAATACCTGGCGCCGGCCCCGGCCGGCCCGCGTGCCTGGGAGGTCCTGGGCCGGCAATTAGCGGCCCTGCACGCGCCTGCGGCGCCGGCTTTCGGCTTCCCGCACGCCAACTACCTTGGCCGCACGCCCCAGCCGAATCCGCCCACGGCCGACGGCTGGGTGTTCTTCGGTGAGCACCGGCTGATGTTCCAGGCGCGTCTGGCCTGGGAGGGCGGCCGGCTGCCGGCGGAGGGCCTCCGGCAGGCCGAACGGATCGCGGCCCGCCTGCGCGAGCTGGTGCCCGCCCAGCCGGCCAGCCTGATCCACGGTGATCTGTGGGGCGGCAACGTCATCCCCGGCCCGGAGGGGGAGTTGTGCCTGATCGACCCGGCCGCGCACTTCGGCTGGGCGGAAGCGGAGCTGGCGATGACGGCGCTGTTTGGGGGCTTTCCGGAGAGGTTCTATGCCGCCTATGCCGGGGCCGCGCAGGAGCGGGGCCGGCCGCTCGCCCCGGGCTGGCGCGAGCGCTTCCCGCTCTACAACCTCTACCACCTGTTGAACCACCTCAACCTGTTCGGGCGGTCCTACCTGGACGAGGTCCTGGCCGGCCTGCGGCGCTATGGCCGCTGAGCCCGCGGCCGGGCTAGGCCTGGGTCACCTGATCGCTGAGTTGATCCAGGCGCGCCACCTCGGCGCGGGTCAGCCGCCAGCCGCGCGCGCCGGCGTTCTGCTCGGCCTGGCGCGCGTTCTTGGCGCCCGGGATCGGGAGCGTCCCCTTACACAGGCACCAGTTGAGGGCCACCTGGGCCGGCGTCCGGCCGTTGTGCGCCTCGCCGATTTCGCGCAGGGCCTGGAGCAAAGGCTCGATCCGGGCCAGCCGCCCGGCGTAGCGCCAGCCGCGCAGGCCGGGCGGCGGGGTCTGAGGCGTATACTTGCCGGTCAGCAGCCCCTGGGCCAGCGGGCTGTACGCGATCACGCGGATGTCCAGCTCCTGGCACAGGGCCAGCAGGCCGCTCTGTTCGATGCGGCGGTCCAGCAGATTGAAGGGCACCTGGTTGGAGACCAGCGGGAGGCCGCGCTGTTTGAGGGCCGTGTAGGCGCGGCGGGTCTGGGCCGGATCGTAGTTGGAGACGCCGGCGGCGCGGATCAAGCCGGCCGCGGCCGCGTCGGCCAGGGCATCCATCCAGGTCTCGATGGCCACCGGCGGAAACGGCCAGTGGATCTGGTAGAGGTCGACCGCCGGCACGTCCAGGCGGGCCAGGCTGCCGCGCAGGGCGCGCGCCAGCGCCCCGCGGCCGAGCCGCCACGGGAATGGGAAGAACTTGGTGGCGACGAAAACCGGCGCCGGCGCGGCGCGCAGGAACTGGCCCAGATAGCGTTCGGAGCGGCCCAGGCCGTAGACCTCGGCCGTGTCGAACAGGGTCAGGCCGGCCGCCTGACTGACGTCGAAAGCCGCGCGCAGATCGGCCGCGCCGTAGCCGCGGCCGTAGTTCCACATGAATTGATCACCCCATTGCCAGGTGCCGAGGCCCAGCTCGAACTTGCGCAAGGGGTTGCCGCCGTTGGCCGAAAAAGTCATGGTTGCTCCTTGTGAGCCGAATCATAACACCGGCGTCGCCGGCCGGCCGAAACCGGGGCTGCGCCGGCCGGCTTGAGAGGCGCGCCCTTAGCGAGTAACATACCGCCTATGACCAACCGCCTCAGCCGCTACGCCGACGGGGTGCTGGAAGCCAGCTGGCTCCTGGCCCTGATCGTTTCGCCTCTCTTTTTCAATATTTACTCCTCGCGCGTCTTTGAGCCGGACAAGATCGCCCTGGTCCGCTCGCTGGCCCTGGTGGCCGTGGCCGCCTGGCTGATCAAACTGCTGGCGGAAGGCGGCCCGCGCTTCGAGAACGTGCGCCCGCACTGGCGCTCGATCCCGCTGTTGATCCCGGTGGCCGCCCTGGCGGTGGTCTACGTGATCTCCACGGCCCTGTCCATCGCCCCGAACATCAGCCTGTGGGGGTCGTACCAGCGCCTGCAGGGGACCTTCTCCACCTTCGCCTACATCATCCTGTTCGCGGCCGTGGCCGGCAACCTGCGCCGGCGGGATCAGGTGGAGCGCCTGATCACGGTGGTGGTCATCACCAGCCTGCCGGTCAGCCTGTACGGCATCCTGCAGCGCTACAAGCTGGACCCGCTGCCCTGGGGCGGCGACACGGTCGAGCGCGTGACCGGCCACATGGGCAACGCCATCTTCCTCTCGGCCTATCTGATCATGGCGGCCATGCTCGTGCTCGGGCGGGTGGTGCAGGCCTTCCGGGCCGTCATGACCAGCGCCGAGCACCTGACCCTGCACACGACCCGCGCCGCCATCTACGTCTTTATCCTGGCCGTCAACCTGGTGGCGATCTGGTTCACCCAAAGCCGCGGCCCGCAGCTGGGCCTGCTGGCCGGCCTGTTCTTCTTCTTCATCCTGCTGGCCTTGCACTACCGCGTGCGCTGGCTGGTGCTGGCCACGGTGGGCGTGGGCGTGGCCATGGGCGCCTTCCTGGTGGTGCTGAACCTGCCCACCGGGCCGCTGAGCGGCCTGGCGCAGACCCGCGGCCTCAACCGTCTGGCGACCATGTTCGACGAAGTCCAGGGCAATACCGGCACCGGCCGCGTGCGCGTCCTGATCTGGACCGGCGTCGTGGACATGATGACCCCGCACGAGCCGCTGGAGACGCCGGACGGCCAGGCCGATGTCTGGAACGCCATCCGCCCGTTAGTGGGCTACGGGCCGGAGGCCATGCTGGTGGCCTACAACCGTTTTTATCCGCCGGAGCTGGGCCAACTGGAGGCACGCAACGCCTCGCCCGACCGCTCGCACAACGAGACCTTTGACGCCCTGGCCTTCACGGGCGTGTTGGGGCTGCTGGCCCAGATGAGCCTGTTTGTGGCCCTGTTCTATTACAGCCTGAAGTGGCTGGGCCTGATCGATTCGCCCGGGCGTCGCAACGTCTTCCTGCTGCTGGTGCTGGGCGGCGGCGGCCTGTCGGCGGCCGGCTTCGTCACCTGGCAGGGCTGGCAGTTCTTCGGCGTGAGCCTGCCCTTCGGCATGCTGCTGGGCCTGATCGCCTTCCTGACGCTGTACGCGCTCCTGCCCGGCCGGTCGGAGCCGGTCCGGCGCGAGTCGTGGCAGGCCGTGGCCATCATCAGCCTGTTCACGGCCGTGGTGGCGCACTTCACCGAAGTCCACTTCGGCATAGCC
>JAEURL010000282.1 GCA_016789165.1 Anaerolineales bacterium
CGTAGGTGAGGATGGTGGCGCCCAGGGTGCGCCGCATGAGCGACGAGAAGAACACGCCGGCCGTGCTGAACAGGAAGGCCGTGGCCACCAGCAGCAGCGTGCCGATGACGACCTCCTCCGGCGCGACGCCGCCCAGCAGGAAGGCCAGGCTCTGCAGCGGCAGGGCCGCCAGCAGCAGCAGGAAAATATAGGAGAGGGCCGAGATCAGCTTGCCCCACACCAGCGCGCGCTCGGAGAGCAGGGTGGTGCGCAGCAGATCGTACGTTTGGCGCTCGCGTTCGCCGCTGATGGCGCCGACCGTGAAGGCCGGCGCGATGAAGCACACCAGCAGGGTCTCGATGCCCACCACGCTGCCGAACACGAACTTGCCCAGCAGTATGCGGTCCGGCCGGCTGAAGACGCTGGTGTTGGAGGCCAGGTAGACGCCGTAGAGCAGGGTGATGAAGGCGCTCATCACCAGCAGATAAACCGAGAGGACCACAAAGGCCCGCGGGCCGCGCATGCGCCCGCGCAGCTCCTTGAGCGCCACCGGGTTGCGGGTGAGCCATTCGCGCAAGGTGCGGCGCGATGGGGCGGGCGCGGCGGCGTGAGGGGTGGTGGCGGCGAGGTCCGACATGGCGGTTACGACACGATCCCTTTCGTCACCTGCATGAAGACGTCCTCGACGTCGTGGACGGTCTCCGCGAAGCGCAGGATCGGCAGGCCGGCCTGCACCAGGTCGCGCAGCAATTGGCTGACGGCGGCGTCGTCACCGGCGAAGTCCACCTCGACCACGGCGTGTTCCGCCACGCCCTGCGGGGCCTGGTCCGCGACGCGCACCGCCAGGATGGCCTCGCGGCCGAACAGCGCCGCCTGCAGGGCGTCCGTGCCGCGGTCCAGCAGGGTGATGGCCAGCGTGCGGTGCGGGCGCAGCCGGCGCTGCATCTCGGCCAGGCTGCCCTGGGTGACCAGCCGGCCGGCCTCCACAATGCCCACCTGGGTGCAGATCTCGGCCACGTCGGCCAGGATGTGGGTGGAGAAGAAGATGGTCTTGCCCATCCGGCTGAGCTCCAGCAGCAGGGCCCGGATCTCCACCCGCGCGCGCGGGTCCAGGCCGGAGGCCGGCTCGTCCAGGATCAGCACCTGCGGGTCGTGCGCCAGGGTGCGCGCCAGGCACAAGCGCTGCTTCATGCCGCGCGAGAGCGTGTCCACCTGGTCGTCGCGGCGGTGGGCCAGGTCCACCAGCTCCAGCAGATCGCCGATCAACGGCCGGCGCTGGGTCTCGGGGATTTCGTAGCAGGCGGCGAAGAAGTCCAGATACTCCCAAACGGTCATGTCGTCGTACACGCCGAAGAAGTCCGGCATGTAGCCGATGGCGCGCCGGACGGAACGCGGCTGGCGGCGCACCGAGTAGCCGGCCACGAAGGCTTCGCCGGCGGTCGGCTCCAACAGCGTGGTCAGCATGCGCATGGTCGTGGTCTTGCCGGCGCCGTTGGGGCCGACGAAGCCGTAGATCGCGCCTTGCTCCACCTGCAGGGAGAGCTCGTTCACGGCCGTGAACTGGCCGTAGCGTTTGGTCAGCCCGTGCGTTTCCAGGATGGCCGGCATGTTACGGCTCCACCACCAGGGTGAACTCCAGGCTGCTCAGGCTGATCGTGTCCGGGCCAGGGTTGCTGAGCCGGGCCCGGATCTCGCCGCCGGCGCCCACGTAGCGCTCCGGGGCTTCGATCCGCGTGGTGCCGTAGGTGAGCCCGGCGAGGCGCTGCCATTCGGCGGCCTGAAAATCCCACAGCTCCACGGCCGGCGCCACCACCTGGCCGCTGCCGCTGTAGCTGGTGCCGATCAGGTCGAGGGTCAGGGCCGTCGGACGGGCGAAGGCCACGCCCGGCACCGGCTGGAACTGGAAGGCCATGTGCTCGCCGGCGTACAGGGTGGTGTCGTAGGGCGCGGCGGCGCCGGTCGCCGAGACCTCCAGCGGCAGCCACTTCATCAGGCCGGGCGTCACGGTCAGCGGCCCGTCGGCGACGGCCAGGGTGGTGGGCAGGGCGATCAGGTACAGGGTCTCGGCTTCGGTTTTGTAATCGGCGCCGAGGACGCTGGCCGGGGCCGGCGGCTGGGCGGACCAGCCGGCCAGGTAGACGCCGTTGCCGCGCCCCGGGCTGGCGCCCGGTGTGTAGGTGTTGATGGCGGCCGTCAGCAGCGAGTAGCGCCGGTAGAGGGTCCGGTCATCGTAATAGGCCGAGGTGCCCAGGATGTCGTCGATGGTCGAGTCGACGCCGCTCGGGCTGTAGGGCGGGATCGGGATCGACGTGCCCGGCGTGATGGGCCACGGGCTGCTGCCGGTGAGCGAGCCGGCCCGGCCGCTGCCGAGCAGGAGCATGAGGGTGCGCGTCTCGCCGGGCTGGAACGTGCCGAGGCGCTCCACGCCCCCCGGCGCCAGCAGCACGGCGTCGGTCAGTGTCAGCTCGCTCTGATTGGTCAGCGTACCGGCCAGCCGAACGGTGCTGGCGCTCATCGCCAGCGTCAGGCTGGCCTCGAAGCGCGGGGCCGGCACCGTGCCCTCGGCCGCGAAGGACTGCACGGCCGCGATCTCGGTGCGCACGCCCAGCACGCGCGGCTGATCGCCTTGCTCGAAGCGCAGCGGGTTGGCGCCCGGCTGGCTGTAGCCCGGCACGGGCTGGGCCAGCAGGCCGGGCGCGAAGCCCAACTCGTACACGGCGCGCCGCGGGGAGAAGAGGCCCACCACCTGATCCAGCCGGGCGCGGTCGGCGGCCGGCCAGACCTGGACGATGGCCAGCTGGTGCAGGGTAGGCTGGACCCCGGCCAGGCCGTAGCCGGCCAGGTAGGCGGCCAGGCTGAAGGCCAACACGGTGGCCGGGATGGTGATCCAGGCCAGTTCGCGGCGTTTGAGGAAGCGCAGGGCGAGGTAGTTGAGCGGCCCGACTACGGCCAGGTACAGGCCCAGGAAGCCGCAGATCAGCAGAGGGCTGGGCAGCTGCAGGTCCGGCAGGGCATCCACCGCGCTTTGAGCCGAGGACCAGTTGGTGAGGCCGGCCGCCCAGCTCGGCTGATCCAGCGGCGCGGCCAGGGCCTGGCGGAAGAGATCGGCCAGGCCGTCCCAGGCGCGCAGCGGCGCGAAGGCGGGGTCGGCCCCGAAATACAGGACCTGGCCATAGCCTTGCCGGCGCATGGTGATCAGCGGCGCGTCGGCCGGCCCGGCCAGCACCGTGGCGTCGGCGGCCAGCGCGCCGAAGGCGGCCACCGCCTCGCCCGCGGGCACCGGGCTGGCGGCCGGGGCCAGTTCGGCCAGCGGGCCCAGGTCCGTCAGGGGGCGGGCGGTGGCGGGCGTCAGGGGCAGCAGGCCGTTCAGGCCGGCGGCCGTCTTTTGCCAGCCGGCGCCGCCCATCACCAGCAGCCGGCCGCCCTGGTCCACCCAGTCGGCGGCGGCGCGCCGCTGTTCGGGCGTCAGCGCGCCGGTATCCATGTCCGAGACCACCAGGACGTCCAGCGCGCCCCAGGCCTGGCCGAGGTCCGGCAGGTCGCCGGCCGCCACCTGGGCCACGTAGGCCTGGCCGTTGACGGGATCGACATCGGCCAGGACGTTGAAGGCGGAGGGGGAGGCGGCCAGCACGCCGAAGAGGATGTCTTGGGGCGAGAGCTGGCGGACGGTGAGCGGCACCGGCGCGGCCAGCGCCTGGCCCTGATCCACCAGGCGCACCTCCAGGGAGGTGGCGAAGCTGCCGAGGGTCACGTACAGAAAAAGCTCGCGCCGGGATTGGGCGGGGAGGTCAAGGTCCCGGCTGTAGACCACGTTGGGCCCGCCGGCCAGGGCCGCCGAGGCCACTTCCAGCCGGCCGCGCGCGTCCGGGCCGTTGTTCTCCACCAGGACGTGGACGGGCAGCCAGCGGCCCTCCTTATAGTAGCCGTCGAAGCCGGCGCTGGCGGCCAGGGTGAGCGGGGCGGTTTGCGGGGCGGGAGCGGCCTGGCCGGGGCGGGCCAGGGCCGCGCTCGCGCCCAGGGCGAACACCGCCCAGACGGCGAAGCGCGCAATCCGGCTCAACCAGCGGGCAAGGTCCACGAGCGTGTCCGAGTGCCTTCCTGAGAAAGGCCGGGCGCGAGGCCAACCCGGCGGACGGAGGACGCGGGGTGTTTGTACCATGCGGAAGAGCGTTCCGTCAATTCGCCCAGCCGGCGGGAGGCGGGCAACAGGTTCGGGGGTGGTTGTGGGCCTGGCGCGGCCTAGTGCAGGTCGTAATCGCCGGGCGGCGCGGTCAGGCGCTGCAGGATCAGGATCTGCTCGGCCCGCCGCTGGTATTGGCGGGCCTCCTCCAGGTTCTCGGTCAGGTCCGCCAGCCAGAACCAGGCGGTGACGTTGCTGGGCTCCAGGCGCACCAGATTGAGGAGCTGATGGCGGGCCTCCCCCGCGTCGCCGCGGCGGAAGGCCTCGCGCGCTTTCTCAAGCGAGAACAATCTTGAATCTGGCATGGATGGGGCGGATGGC
>JAEURL010000327.1 GCA_016789165.1 Anaerolineales bacterium
GAACATGAAAGTGGAACTGATCACGCCGGTGGCGCTGGAGGCGGGCAGCCGCTTCGCCATCCGCGAAGGCGGCCTGACCGTCGGCGCCGGCGTCATCACCAAGGTGCTGGAATAAGATGGCGAAGAAAGACGTTCGACCGATCATCACGTTCGCTTGCACGGAGTGCAAGGAGCGCAACTACACTTCAGAGAAGAACCGCCGGAATGATCCCAACCGGCTGGAGCTCAAGAAGTTCTGTCCGCGCTGCCGCAAGCACACGCCGCATCGCGAGGCGAAGTAGCTGAGAGAGGGCGGGTCTGAGACCCGCCCGACAGAGGCCAGTAGCTCAATTTGGCAGAGCACCGCTCTCCAAAAGCGGGGGTTGGGGGTTCGAGTCCCTCCTGGCCTGCCTGACCCGATTTCGAAACACCGCAGCAAGTTCCGCGGTGTTTCGATTGTCTGACCCGTGAAGAGGCGGTATGTCCAAAGCCCAACCTGTCGTTAAAGAGCCCAACTTCCTGGTGCGTTTCTACCGGGAGACGGTGGGCGAGCTGCGCAAGGTGGTCTGGCCCACTTGGCCGGAGGCCCGCAATCTGACGCTGGTGGTCCTGAGCGTGATCACGCTGGGCTCCATTTTCCTGGGTTTCTTTGACTGGCTATTTGCCGAAGGGTTCCGGCTGCTGGTCAGCTTGGCCCAGTAAGGAACGTGTGATGATCGACGAGGTCGAAGTCGCCCAGCCCGAGGACGAGCGCGCCGAAGAGTCGGCTGCGCCGGCCCCCGCGCCTGAGCCGGCGGCCGAGGCAGCGGCGGCTGACGCGGCGGAGCTGACGGCCGAGGCCGTCCCGGCGCCGGCTGCTGGAGAAGACGGCCCGCAGTGGTACGTCATCCACTGTTATTCCGGCTATGAAAACAAGGTGCGCCATAACCTGGAGCAGCGCATTGCGTCGATGGGCATGAAGGGCAAGATCTTTGATGTCATCGTGCCCACGGAAGAAGAGATCGAGGTCAAGGAAGGCAAGCGCCGGACCGTTGAGCGCCGGGTCTTTCCGGGTTACCTGCTGGTCCAGATGGTGATGACCGAGGAGTCTTGGTACGTGGTGCGCAACACCCCCGGCGTGACCGGCTTCGTGGGCATGGGCAACACCCCCACGCCGCTGCGCCCGGAAGAGGTGTCTCAGATTCTCAAGCGCATGGAGGCCGAGGCGCCCAAGGTCAAGGTGACCTTCAAGCCTGGCCAGAAGGTGCGCATCATCGACGGCCCGTTCAACGACTTCATCGGGACCGTGTCGGAGATCGACATGGACCGCACCAAGGTGCGCGTGATGGTGTCGTTCTTCGGGCGTGAGACGCCGGTGGAGCTGGACTTCCTGCAGGTGGAGAAGGTCTGAGGCCGGCGCCGACCGCAATGGCGAGTTCGCGGGCCAGCCCGGAATGGGGCCGGCCCGCTGTTAGGTGGGAGGGCCTCTGGCCCGCTAGGACCACCAGGAGAAATTGAATGGCAAAGAAACTCAAAGGCGTCGTCAAGCTGACCCTGGAGGCCGGGAAGGCCAATCCGGCGCCGCCCGTAGGTCCGGCCCTGGCCGGCTACGGCATCAACATCATGGCCTTTTGCAAGGAGTACAACGCCCGCACCAGCGCCCGCGCCGGCGAGCAGATCCCGGCCGAGATCACGGTGTACACGGATGGCTCCTTCACCTTCATCCTGAAGACCCCGCCCACCGCCTTCCTGCTGCGGCGCGCCGCCAAGGTGGAGAAGGGCTCCGGGCAGCCCAACCGCGTCAAGGTCGGCAAGGTCACGCGCGCCCAGATCCGCGAGATCGCCGAGACCAAGATGAAGGACCTGAATGCCATCGACCTGGAAGGCGCGATGCGCCAGGTGGAAGGCACCGCCCGCAATATGGGCCTGACCGTCGAAGGCTGACCAATAGCAGGTGGGAGGGCGGCGCGGCTGCCCGTTAGCACCACCAGGAGAAACCCATGCGCAAACACGGCAAGAAATACCGCGAGCAGGTGGCCAAGGTGGACGCGGCCAAGCTCTACGACCCCGCCGAGGCCGTGGCCCTGGCCAAGGCCACTTCGTACACCAAGTTCAACGGCACGCTGGAGGCCCACATCCGGCTGGGCGTGGACCCCAAGTATGCGGACCAGAACGTGCGTGACGTGGTCGTCCTGCCGCACGGTCTGGGCAAGACGGTGCGGGTGCTGGTCTTCGCCGAAGGCGAGGGCGCGCGCTTGGCCCGCGAGAACGGCGCCGACCATGTGGCCGATGACGAACTGATCAAGAAGATCCAGGAAGGCTGGGCCGAGTTCGACGTGGCCGTGGCCACCCCGGAGATGATGGGCAAGGTCGGCCGGCTCGGCCGCATCCTGGGCCCGCGCGGCCTGATGCCCAACCCCAAGACCGGCACCGTGGTGCCGGCCGCCGACCTGCCGCGCGTGATCAAGGAGTCCAAGGCCGGCCGCGTGGAGTTCCGCGTGGACAAGACCGGCAACCTGCACGTGCCGATCGGCAAGGTGGCTTTCAGCGCCGAGCAATTGTTTGATAACTTCAGCGCCCTGATGCAGGCCGTGGTCAAGGCCAAACCGGCCTCGGCCAAGGGCATCTATCTGCGCAAGATCGTGGTGACGGCCACCATGGGGCCGGGCATCAAGGTGGATCCGGTGACGGCCTCCACCTCGGCTACCAAGGCCGCCTAGAGTCGGTTATAATCTAGCGCACTTCGCCGCAGACAGCGGGCCGGCGCGGCCTCCGCCGCCGCCAGAAGCCCCGCCGAGGTGAAGACGGACAGTACGGCCGCCGGCCCACGCCGGCGGTTCAGGCCCTACCGCCTGTATCTGGAAGTCTTTGCCGTCTGCACGGGCAAAGACTTCTTTTTTGCGCCACCTGGCGCCCGATCCCGTCCCTGAAAGGAGGTGACTGAAGCTTGGCAATCACACGCGAACGCAAAGAGGAACTGGTGGAGACCTACACCAGCCTCATCCAGAAGAGTCAGGGCTTGATTTTGATCGAGTACCGCGGCCTGAACATGAAGGGCATGGACCCGCTGCGCCGCAAGGTGCGCGAGGCCTCCGCCGAACTGCATGTCCTGAAGAATACCTTGGCGCTGCGCGCCCTGGAGCAGGCCGGCTATCCGGCGCCCAAGGAGCTGTTCACCAAGACCACGGCCGTGGCCTTTGCCTTCTCGGATCCGCCGGCCGTCGCCAAGACGTTGACCGGCCTGGCCAAAGATTCGGAGTTCATCAAGATCAAAGGCGCCCTGTTGGGCAACAGCGTCCTGTCCGCCGCGGACGTGGAAGCTCTCGCCCAACTGCCGCCGCTGCCGGCCCTGCGCGGCCAGCTGCTCGGCCTGATCACTACCCCGGCCTCCCGCCTGGTGGGTGTCGTGGCCAGCGGCGTCCGGCAAGTCGTCAACGTCGTCAAGGCGTATGCCGACAAGGAAAGCGGCGCCGGGGAAGCCCCCGTCGCTGCCTGAGACCGACTTTCGACTTTTACTCGCAAGATTTTAGGAGATTCCGACAATGGCTGATTTGAACGCACTGGCCGAGCAGCTGAGCGGCCTGACCGTCCTGGAGGCGGCGCAGCTGGTCAAGGTTCTGGAAGAGAAGTGGGGCGTGTCGGCGGCGGCGCCGGTGGCGATGGCCGCCCTGCCCGTGGCCGGCGGGGCCGCCGCGGCCGCCGCGGCCCCGGTCGAGGAGAAGACCGAGTTTACCGTGGTCCTGAAGAGCGTCGGCGACAAGAAGATCGACGTCATCAAGGTCATCCGCCAGCTCACCAACCTGGGCCTCAAGGAGGCCAAGGACATGGCCGAGACCGCCAACGCCAAGGTCCTGGAGAGCGTGAGCAAAGAAGCGGCCGAGGACGCCAAGAAGAAGCTGACCGAAGTCGGCGCCACCGTCGACCTGACCTAGGTCGTCCTGGTTCGCCCGTCCCAGCAGGCCGCCGCTCTTCGGCGGCCTGTTGCGTTAACGGGTTTGGGGTATGATTAATCTATGACTACCACCCGGATCCTGGTTATCGAAGACGAAGAACGCATCCGTCAATTTCTGCAGCGCGGCCTGACTTACGAGAACTACCGCGTCGACGTGGCCGCCGACGGCCCGACCGGCTTGGCCCTGGCGCGGGAGAACTCGCCCGACCTGGTCATCCTGGATTGGATGCTGCCCGGGATGGACGGCCTGGAGGTCTGCCGGCGCCTGCGTTCGGCCGGCGCGATGCCAATCCTGATGCTGACGGCTAAAGACTCGGTCAGCGACCGGGTTCAGGGCCTGGACGCCGGCGCCGACGACTACCTCGTCAAGCCCTTCTCGTTCGACGAGCTGCTGGCGCGTCTGCGGGCCCTGCTGCGCCGGGCCACTCCCACCCAGCCGGAAGTGTTGCGCTTCGCGGACCTGACCCTGGATACGGGCACGCGCCAGGCCTTCCGCGCCGAGCGGGCCGTGGAGCTGACCGCCAAGGAGTACGAACTGCTCGAGCTCTTCATGCGCCACCCGCGCCAGGTGCTCACCCGCGAGGTGATCTATGACCGGGTCTGGGGCTATGACTTCGGCGGCGAAAGCAACATCATCGAGGTTTACGTGCGCTACCTGCGGCAGAAGACCGAGGCCAACGGCGCCTCCCGTTTGCTGCACACCGTTCGCGGTGTCGGCTATGTCCTGCGCGAGGAGTGAGCGCCGGGCGCTCTCACCGGGCATTTAGGCGGCCCTTAGCTGGGCCTCAATCCGCGGCGCTACCCTCGCCGTGTGAAGCCTGCTAGCCTCCGGCCAGAGCCGCCCCTCGCCCCTGCCATGTCCCTGCGGCTGCGCCTGACCTTCTTCTACTCAGCCGTGCTGGCCGGCGTCCTGAGCCTGTTTGGCTTGTTCGTCTACGCCATCCTGTCCTACAGCCTTTTGCTGCAAGTGGACCAGACCCTGGAGGCCGCGGCCAAGGAGATCGCTTCGGCCAGCAGCATCAGCCCGGTCCTGGGCATCCGCTTTGTGAACCTGCCGGACCTGACCAAGGAGGACCGTTTCGGCGGGGCCAACATCTACGCCCAGGTCTGGCGGCTGGATGGCTCACTGGCCACTCAGACGGACAACCTGTCCGGCTGGAGCGAGCCCCTTGACC
>JAEURL010000351.1 GCA_016789165.1 Anaerolineales bacterium
CCGTCGGCTGGCGCGGTGTCTTTGTCAGCGGCGCCCTGCTCACGGTCGTGGTGGCGGCGGCCATCGTCGTCTTCACCCGCAGCACGCCGCCCGGCGCCGCCCCGGCCGCCCCCAGCGGCCCGCCGTTCGCCGGCTACCGGGCGGTCTTCCAGGACGCGCGCTTCTGGCGCATCGCGCCGCTGACCTTCTTCTCCAATGGGACACTGCTGGCGGTGCAGGGGCTGTGGGCCGGCCCTTACCTTTACGACCTCTACGGCGTGGATCAGGCCGCGGCCGGCCGGCTGCTGCTGCTGCTCAGCCTGGGGGTGACGTTCGGGTTCGGGGCCTCCGGCTGGCTGGCGGCCCGCCTGGGCCTGGCGCGCGTGGTGGCCGCCGGCGTGGCCGCCTTCAGCCTCTGTCAGGGCGTGCTGGCGCTTGGGCCGGGCCTGAGCGCGGTGGCCGTGACTGTGTTCCTGTTCGGACTGTCCGGGGGCCTCACCATCATGCTGCTGGTCCAGCCACGCCAACTCGTCCCGGCGGAGCTGATGGGCCGCGCCACCACGGCCACCAACCTGTTCAGTATCTCGGGGATCTTCCTGCTGCAGTGGCTGATGGGCCTGATCATTGGGCGCTTCGCGCCGGACGGCGCCGGCCACTATCCCCTGGCCGCCTACCGCCTGGCCCTCAGCCTGACGGCGGCCGGCAACCTGCTGGCGCTGGCGTGGTATTGGCCGCTGGTACGGCCCAGCCGGCGCGCGGCGCCCTGAGCGTTCGGCCCTATCGGCGCCGCGCCAGGACGAATGCCGCCAGCCCGGCCGCCAGCAGCAGCATCCCCAGCCCCAGGCCCCACCACCAGCCCGCAGACAGCCGCAGCCCGCCGGCCACCGGGTGGGCCGCCGCCCCCGGCTGGGCGCCAAAGGTGAGCTCGTGCCGCTCGCCGGCCTGAACCCGCAGCTGGATGGAGGTGCTGGTCGTGGCGTTGTAGCCGACCGGCGCGCCCACGGAGAAGGTGTACAGGCCGGCCGCCAGCTCCGTGAAGCAGTGCCGGCCGGCGTCGCCCGGCGTCGTGATATAGGTCAGCAGGACCGCGCCGGAGTCGCCGGCCTGCAGGGTCAACTGGCCGCCGGCGATCCCGGCCTCGTTCGGGCCGGCCAGGCCGTCGCCGTTGGCGTCGTCGTAGAACAGCAGGCAGACCTGGCTGGGCGCGGTGGAGGCCGGGGTTGGCGTGGGGGTCGGCGGGGCGGCCGGGCTGGCGCTGGCGGGCGGCGCGGTCACGGCCGGGCCGGCCCCTTCCGGCTGGACGATGGGCACATCGGCCAGGCTGCCGGCCAGTTGGCCCAGCGTGGCCAGGATCCAGGTGCCCCGTGTGGCCTTGGGATACTCGACGCGCAGCCAGGTGTTGTCGGCGGTGCGGCCGGTGACCGGAAAGACGTCCCCCTGAAATACCGAATAGGTGGCCGGCGCCTGGGTGCTGGGCGCCTCACGCAGGAAGGCGCTGGCGGCCGTGATGGTCAGCGTGGGCAGATCGGCGGCCAGGCTGCGCGGCGCGGCCGCCGCCCACAGGCCGGCGGCGAGAAGCCAGAGCAAGCCGCGCCAGGCGGCCGTCCGGTGGCGAAAGAGGCTGGCCGGGGACATGGTGGCTGGGAGCGGGCGGCCGGCATGGGCGGCCCCCGCCCTCGGATTGTAATCGAAGCGGCCGCGCCTAGCGCAGCCGCTGCAGGGCGGTCTCGATCTCAATCAGCGCTCGAAAGCTGGCTTCCATCAAGGTGTTGGCGCCGAAGTTCAAAATGATGTGGGCGTCCCGGCCGGCGTCGTAAAACAGGTGCGTGGCCAGAATGCCGATGTGGCCCTTGAGCTTCGGCAGCCCGCCCAGCAGGAAGAAGAACTCCCCGAACCGGACCTCCATCAGGCCGGACCCGTAGTACAGGCCGGGCCGGAACTTGTGCGGACAGGCCTCCATCGCCGCCAAACTGTCCGGCCGGAGCAGTTGGCCGGCGCGCAGCGCCCGGCTGAAGCGCAGCAGATCGTCCGTGGTGGCCACGATCCCCCCGCCCGCCCAATCGCAGCTCAGGCTTTCATAGCCGCTGATCTCTACGCCGTTGAACCAGATCTTTTCGAGCGCGGGCCGCGGGGTGCGGGCGGGCTCGCCGCCAAACAGCAGATAAGAATCGCGCATCGCCAGCGGACGGAAGAACTCGTCGGCCAGGTTCTGGGCGAAGGGCTTGCCGGTCACGGCCTCCACCACCAGGCCGAGCAGGAGGTAGCCGGTGTCCGAGTAGTTGAAGACCTGGCCGGGCGCGCCCACCGCGGCCTGATGGTCGCGCGTGTAATCCAGCAGCTGCCGCGGCGTCCACCGGCGCTCGGGCTGCGCCAGCACGCCGGCCAGAAAGGTGCGGCCGTCCGCGCTGCCGCCCTCGAAGTAATCGGCCGCGCCCGAGGTGTGGTTGAGCAGGTGCGCCAGGGTCACCTGGCCGGCGTAGTCGCGGCCCCGCACCACAAACAGGCGCTCCAGGACGTCGGCCGGCAGATACTGGGCCGCCGGCCCGGCCAGGTCCAGCTGGCCGCGCTCAGCCAGCCGCCGCACCAAAACCGCCGTGAAGACCTTGCCGACGCTGGCGATATGATAGGGTTGGCCGCCGGAGCCGGCCGGAAAGGTGTAATCCACGCCCAGCGTCTGGGAGTACACCCGAACCTGCGCGGGGCCGCGGCCGGCGGCTTGGCTTTTTTGGAAGTCGCGGTCAAAATGCGCCGCCACCTGAGCGGGCGTCGGTGGTTTGAACAGGGCCGGCATCGGTCACCTTTTGCTTTCTCGCCGAAAGGCGTATACTACTAATAGTTATATATCTAATAGTATCATCACCCGTGCCGCTCGTCAACGGGAAGAGGTCCGGATGGAAAACGTCGTTCTGGGATTGCTGATCCTCAACAGCCTGACGCTGTATGACCTGAACCGCGCCTTCAAGCAGGGCATCTCGATGTTCTACAGCGCCAGCTACGGCAGCCTGCAGATCGCGGTGAAGAAACTGCTCCAAAAAGGCCTGGTGGTCTTCGACGAGCAAGTGGACCGGGGCCGGCACAAGAAGGTCTACCGCATCACGCCGCGCGGCCGGGACGCCTTCCGCGAGTGGATGCTGGCCGAGACGCCGGCCTCCAAACTGGAGGTCACGGCCCTGGCCAAGGTGTACTTCCTCGGCCTGATCCCGGAGGCCGCCCAGCGGCGGCAGATCCTGACCGAGATCCTGGGCAAGATCGAGGCCGCCCTGGGCGAGCTCACCGCCCGGCAGGCCGCCCTCCGCCAACTGGACATCCCGGCCAGCTATCAAGCGGTCTTCCGCTACCAGCTGGCCACCCTGGATTACGGCCTGCGCTCTCACGCCGTGGCCCGGGAGTGGTGCCTGGCCCTGCTGCACGACCTGGAGGCCCCCCGGCCAAAGAAGAAGTCCCCGGCCTGATCGCCGCGCCCGCAACGCGCCGCGCCCAGGGTCAGCCTGGGCGCGGCCCGCTCCGCCTCCGCCGGCGGGTCCGCCCCGCCCCCGGCCCGCTCACGCGCACTCGCCCCAGTCACAGCGCCCG
>JAEURL010000368.1 GCA_016789165.1 Anaerolineales bacterium
CTCCTCACCGCCATACCGGCAGACGATATCGACGCCCCGCGTGTGGGACACCAGGAAGGTGCCCAGCGCCTGGAGCACCCGGTCGCCGGCCGCGTGGCCGAAGACGTCGTTGACGCCCTTGAAGCGGTCGATGTCGATGAAGATCAGGCTGAGCGGCTCGCGCTCGCGGGCGGCCCGCGCCGCTTCGCGCGGCAGGGTCTCCTCCAGATAGCGCCGGTTGTAGAGGCCGGTCAACGGATCGCGGACGGCCTGCTCCCGCAGCTGGTCTTGCAGGTCCCTGATCTGGGCCAGTTGGTCCCGCAGCTGCCGGTTGGCGGTCTGCAGCTCCTGCTCGGCCCGCTTCAGGTCGGTGATATCGCGCAGCACGATCAGCCGGCCGCGCGCCTCGCCGGCCGGGTCCGGCAGCGGCGTAATGCGCAGATCCAGGGTGAGGCCGAGGGCCGGCTGCTCCTCCGCCTGGGTCTCGTAGACGGCGGCGTAGCGCCCGGCCAGGTCCGGCCAGACAGCGCAGACGCGCTCCCACGGCTGCCCGAGCGGCAGGGGGCCGGCCCAGCCCAGCAGGCGCAGGGCGGCCGGGTTGATGTCAACCACCCGCTGCTGCGGGTCCAGCGCGATGAGGGCATCGGGCATGTTGTCCACCAGCGTGGTGCGGGCCACCGGCACGAGATCCAGCAGGCGGTAGCGAAAGAGCGCGTAGGTGAACAGCAGGCCGGAGAGCGCCATCGAGATCGGCGCCAGGTCCAGCCCTGGCCAGGGCGTCAGCCCCAGCTCAGTCACCACGCTGGCGGCGAACGACAGGGCCACCCCCACCAGGGTCCAGCCATACTGCGCCCGGTAGATGCCGCGCGCGTTCCAGAACTCCAGCCCTAAGACGACGGTGCCCGACAGGATCAGGCCGTAGGAGTAGACGACGTTGAACAGCCAGTAGGCGGGCCCGGGCTGGAACGCGGCGATCGGCAGCCCGCTCACCGTCTGCATGGCCTCAGCGGCATACCAGAGGCTGAACGGGTTGCTCCAGGCGATCAGGATTTGGAGGGCGCCCAGGCCGAGCAGGCCGGCCCGCAGCTGGCCCAGCCAGCGGACGACGCGCCGGCCGATGCGGACGGTGAAGTAGAGGAAGGCCGCCGGGACGATCGTCGAGCCCAGGGTGGCGGCGCGGTGGGCCAACTGTCCGACGGCCGGCGCCGAGGCCCCCCAGACCAGCCCGTAGGCCGCGCACCAGATGGCGATGCCCAGGCCCAGCGCGGCCAGGGCCGGCGCCCCAGGCGCCTGATGCCGGCGGCTGGCCAACAGCAGGATGGCCAGGCCGGTCACGGCCGCCCCGAACAGGGGCGCAGAGTAAGGATTGGCCTGCCAGAGCATGGGTCATTGGCCGGCCGGGCATCTGGGCCTGGATGGACCCGGCCGGTCTTTCAGTTATCGGCGAAAAGCGGGATGGATTGACCGACCCCGCGCTGAACGGCCAGCTCGTACACGCGCACGGCCGTCGCCAGGTCCCAGACCGCCAGGCCGTGGGACTCGAAGAGCGTGATCTCATCGGCCGCGGCCCGGCCGGGGGCCTTGTGCGCCACGATGTCGGCGAACTCGGTGACGGCCTCCCAGGTGAGCAGGCCCTCGGCCACGGCCGCCGCCAGGTCCCCGCACTCCAGACGCGCCTGCTCCAACATGTCCACGGCGATGCGCCCGCAGCGGCGCACGGTCACGCCGTCGATTTCGCGGCGCTGGAGGTGGTTGCCGCCGGCGGCGTTGATGTGCGCGCCGGGCGTCAGCCACTCGCCCGAGAAGACGGGCTGGCTGGCCGTCGTCATCGTCACCACCACGTCCGCGCCCTCCACGGCCGCGCGCGGCTGATCCACGGCCATCAGCTGGGCGTTCACCAGGGGCTGCATCTCGCGCACGAAGGCCGCGCGCTTCTCGGGGCTGCGGCCGTAGACGCGCACCTGCTCGATGGGCCGGACCGCGCAGACCGCCAGCAGCTGAGTGCGTGCCTGGCCGCCGGTCCCGAAGAGGCCCAGGGTCTTGGCGTCCGGGCGGGCCATGTACTTGGTCGCCACGCCGCTGGCGGCGCCGGTGCGCATCCGGCCCAGGTAATCGGCCTCGATCAGGGCCAGCAAGCGGCCGGTCTCGACGCTGTAGAGCGGCACCAGAAAGGTGACGCGGCCGGCCACCACCGGGTACATCTTCAGGCCCAGCACGCCCTGGACGGGCAGGGCGCCGGCCATGTAGTGCAGGGTCCCGTTCTTGAGCGGGATGCGCCGGCGGGCCTGGTTGACGCTGCCGGCGCCGGCGGCCAGATCGTGAAAGGCCGCCTCCACCGCCTCCAGCGCCAGGTCCATGGTCAGCAGGGACTGCACGTCGCGTTCGGTCAGCAGCAGGGTCATGGGGCCTCCAGGGATCAGCGGCCGCCCAGG
>JAEURL010000390.1 GCA_016789165.1 Anaerolineales bacterium
GCTGGGCGCGCAGCCGCCAGTGCGCGCCGGCGCCGGGGGCGAGCTCCACCGCCCGGCCGGCCGGCGTCAGGGCTTCCGCGGGCTGCCCGGCCGCCATGTAAGCCTGGGCCAGCGTGAATTGCGCCTCGGCGTCGGCGGGCGCCAGCTTGGCCGCCTGGATCAGGTCCGGCAAGGCGCCGGCCGGGTCCGGCGCGTCGTTCACGAGCGGGAAGTTGAGCAGGGCCCACCCGCGCACCCAGTGGGCGTGCGCGGCCTCGGGCGCGAGTTGAACGGCCCGGTTCGCGTCCGCCAGCACGGCCGCCGGATCGTCGAGGGCCAGATACTGGGCGGTGAGCCGGGCGCGTTCGGCATAGGCCAGCCCGTCCGCGGGCGCGGCCGCAATCCAGGCCTCCACGTCCGCCAGGGCCTCGTCGATCTGTAACAGGCCTTCGCGGGCCAGGGCGCGGCCGGCCAGCGCGGCCGTGTTCCCACTGTCGGCGGCCAGCGCGGCCGTGAAGGCGTCCGCGGCCAGTTGATAATCGCCGGCGGCCAAGCGCGCCTGGCCGGCCTGGAGGGCCTGCGCGGCCTGGCTCTGCGCCAGCCAACGGGGCGCGGCCAGCAGGGCCAGCAGCAGCAGCGCCGCGCCCAGGCTGAGCCCGGCGCCGATCCACCAGCGCCGGCGGGGCCTGGGTTCCGCGGCGGCCGCCTGGGTCCGGGGCGCGCGGGCCGGCGCCGTGGCCTCGGGCGGCGCCGCCTCGAACAGCGTCCGCAGGGCGGCGCGCATCTCGGCCGCGGTCTGATACCGGTCAGCCGGCCGCTTGGCCAGGGCCGTGCGGACGATGGCCTCCCAGGCCGCCGGCAGGTCGGGGCGCAACTCGTGCAGCGGCGGGATGGGGGCGGTGGCGTGCTTGAGCAGGACGCCCACCGATGACTCGCCCTCGTACGGCACGTGGCCGGTCAGGCATTCAAACAACATGATCCCCAGGGCGTAGATATCGGTGCGGGCATCGGCCGGCTCGCCCTGGCCCTGCTCCGGGCTCATGTAGGCCGGCGAGCCCATCGTCACGCCGGTTTGGGTGAGCCGCTCGCCGTCCACCAGCCGCGCAATGCCGAAATCGGTCAGCACGGCGCGGCCGGCCTGGTCGATCAGGACGTTGGCGGGCTTGAGGTCGCGGTGGATCAGGCCGCGGCTGTGGGCATAGTCCACGGCATCCAGAATCGCGTCGAACAGGCGCAGGATATCGGGCAGGGGCAGGCGCTCGCCGCGCACAAAGCGCTCGTCCAGCAGCGTCTTGAGGGATTGGCCGGCGATCAGCTCCATGACCATGTAGGGCTGGCCGGCGGTGATGTCGAAATCGAAGACCTGGACGATGTGCGGGTGGCGCAGCTGCGCGACGGATTGGGCCTCGCGCTGGAAGCGGACCAGGAAGTTGGGGTCGTCGGTGAGGTGGGCGTGCAGGAGCTTGACGGCCACCAGGCGCTCCAGGCCGGGCTGATAGGCCGCGTAAACCTCGGCCATGCCGCCGCGGCCCAGCCGTTCGCGCAAGACGTACTTGCCCAGCGTGCGCGTGGACATAGTGGGTTGGATTATAGTTCAGGCGCGCAGGGCCGGCGTGGTGGCCGCCAGACGTTCGCGAGCGGCCACGGTGGGCCGGCCGGCCACCTGCAGAGCCAGCACCACGCCGCCGAGCACGGGCGGCGCGTTCAGGGCGGTGAGCTGGGCGCCGGGCGCCTCCGCCGTCAGGGCGGCGCGCAGTGGGTCAATCAGCAGCGGGCCGGCCCGGACCAGGCTCCCGATCAGGACGACCTCGAACGCCTGCGTCGGCAGGTCGAGCTGGCGGGCCACGCCCAGCGCCAGATCGGCCAGGCCCTGGCCGGCCCAGGCCACGCACTCGGCGGCCACGCGGTCGCCCTCGGCGGCGGCGGCCACCACGCGCGGCGCGGCCTCCGGCCCCACCTCGAGCGCGCCGACCGAGAAGCGCTCCAGGAAATCGGCCACGTCCGCGGCCCCGGTGTGGGCCACGAACACGTCGGCCAGGCGCGTGGCCGGCCCCCGGCGGGTCCAGGCGCGCGCCACGGCTTGCACGGCGCGGCGCACCAATTCCGACGCGCCGCCGTATTCGCCCACCCGGGCGCCCATGCCGATCATGCGTCCCAGCCGGCCGTGCGGGTCGCGGCCCCAGCAGTTGCAGCTGGTGCCGGCCACCAGGCCCAGGCCCCAGCCGTGGCGCGCGCCCGCCAGCAGGCCGGCCACGGCGTCGTTGACCACCTCCAGCGGCATGGTCAGGCCGGCCGCGGCCAGCGCCGCCTGATGGTCGGCCAGCTCGGAGGGCCAGTCGTAGCCGCCGATGCCCAGGCCGGCGGCCGTGATCTGGTCCAGCCTCAAGCCGGCTTGCGCCAGCGCCTGGCCGGCGGCGGCGCGCACGGCCGCCGTCAGGCCGGCGTAGCCGACGGTCTCGTGGTTGCCGGCCGGGGCCTGGCCGAAGCCCAGCGCCTGTCCGGCCTCGTCCGCGATCAGGACGTGGGTCTTGCTGCCGCCCAGGTCGGCGCCCAGGAAATAGGCTGACATGGCGGCTCAGGCCGGCCAGAACTGGGGCAGGTGGGCGCGGTGGGTGGCCAGCAGATCCTCCAGGACGGCCGCGGCCTGGGCCGGCTTGGGGCCGAGCGGGTGGGTGATCAGGGCCTGGTAGAGCGCCTCCCGGTCGCCGCGCACGGCCGCCTCCACCGCCAGCAGCTCGTACATCTTCACCTGGGCCAGCAGGCCGAAGCAGGCCGGGGGCAGGGGGCGGGCCGGCAAGGGATGCACGCCCTGGCGGTCCACGCGCGCCGGCAGCTCCAGCACCCAGGCGGGGTCCCAGCCCGGCACCGCGCCGGCGTGGCGCACGTTCACCACGTGGGTCTCGCCCAGGTCGTTGTAGTGGGCGTTGAGCAGCTGGGCCGCCACCGTGGAGTAATAGGCGCCGCCGCGCTTCATCAGGTCAGGGGGCGGGGCGGTGAGGGCCGGATCGGCGTAGTCGCGCAGCAGGCCGGCCTCGATAGCCTGCACGGCCTCGGCCCGTGAGGGCGGCCACTGGTCCTGTTCGCGCAGCTTCTTCTCCGGGCTGTAGAAATACTCCAGGTAGTAGTTGGGGATGACGCCCAGCGCCTCCACCAACCGCGGGTCCCAGGCCGGCGCGGGCGCGGCGCGCAATTCGGCCAGGGTGTCCTCCAGCACCGCCGGCCAGACGTCCTCGCCGTCAAGGGTGAAGCCGCGGTGCCAGGTGAGGTGGTTGAGGCCGAGCGTATCCAGCTGGCCGCGCTCCGGGGCCAGGGGCTGGCCCAGCCGCCGCTCCAGGCGCTGAAGGACCGTCATCTTCATATTGAAGGGCGCATTGCAGACGCCCACGGCCGGGGTCTCGGGCGCGTGCTGGCTGAGGGCTTGGGTGACCAGGCCGGCCGGATTGGTGAAGTTGACCAGCAGCGCGCCCGGCGCCAGCTCCCTCATCTCCTGGGCGATCTGGAGCAGGACCGGGATGGTGCGCAGGGCCTTGGCCAGGCCGCCGACCCCGGTGGTTTCCTGGCCGATCAGGCCATGCCGGCGGCCCAGGTATTCGTCCGCGCGGCGGGCCGCCATCTGGCCCACGCGCAGCTGGGTGGTGACGTAGGCCGCGCCGCGCACGGCCGCGCGGCGGTCGGTGGTGAGGTGCACCTCGAAGGGCGCGCCGCGTGCGCGGGCCATGCGCTGGGCGAAGCCGCCCACCACGGCCAGCCGGCCGGCGTCGATATCCATCAACCACAACTCGCGCAGCGGGAAGGCGCCCGCGCGTTCCAGAAAACCGTTGACCAGTTCGGGCGTGTAGGTGGACCCGCCCCCGATGACGGCAATTTTCATGGCTGCTCCTTGCGTTACACAAGGCGATTCTACGCCAACGGAGGCGGCCTCGCTAACCTCCCCTTATTGTCCTGCTTGACACCCGCTAAAACCGTATGCTATTCTGCGCCGCGTTTTTCGGCCGGAGGGGAGGAGGCGCTTGGACGAGCGGCGCTATTGGATCGGCTTCAATCTGGTGCGGGGCATTGGCCCGGCCAAACTGCGCCGCCTGCTGGAGTATTTCGGCGGCGCGGCGGCCGCCTGGGATGCGCCGGCCGGCGAACTGCAGGCCGCGGGCCTGGATCGTCGGACGCTGGACAACCTGGTGACCGCCCGCCGGCAGACCGATCTGGACCTGATCCTGCACCAGGCGGAGGCGGCCGGCGCGCAGGTGCTCACCTGGGAGACGCCGGACTATCCGCGCAACCTGCTCAGCATCGCGGCCCCGCCGCCCGTGCTGTTCGTGCGCGGAAAGTTGACCGAGGCCGACGAATGGGCCGTGGCCCTGGTGGGCACGCGCCGGGCCACCAGCTATGGCCGGGAGATCGCCCGCGAGCTGGCCGGCGGGCTGGCGGCCAGCGGCGTCACCGTGGTCAGCGGGCTGGCGCGCGGCATCGACGCCGCCGCGCACCGCGCCGCGCTGGAGGCCGGCGGGCGCACCATCGCCGTGCTGGGCTGCGGCGTGGACGTGGTCTATCCGCCCGAGCACCGCGAGCTGGCGCAGGCCATCGCCCGCTCTGGTGCGGTGGTGAGCGATTATCCGCTGGGCACGCCCCCGGACGCCGTCAACTTCCCGCCGCGCAACCGCATCATCAGCGGCCTCTCCAAAGGCGTGGTGGTGGTGGAGGCCGACGAGGACAGCGGCGCGCTGATCACCACGGACTTCGCCGCCGAACAGGGCCGGGACGTGTTCGCGGTGCCCGGCAATATCAACCAGCGCGCCAGCCGCGGCGCCAACAAGCTGCTGCAGCAGGGCGCCAAGCTGGTGCTCGGCGTCACCGATGTGCTGGAGGAGCTGAACCTGGCCCAGGCCGCCGAGCGGCAGGCCGTGCAGGCCGCCCTGCCGCTGGACAACCTGGAGCAGCAGGTGCTGGAGCAGCTGGCGGCCGGCCCCGCCCACGTGGACGAGCTCTGCGCCCAGCTGAGCCTGCCGGTGGCGCAGGTGTCCAGCGCGCTGGCGCTCATGGAATTGAAAGGCCTGGTGCGCGCCCTGGGCGGCATGAGCTATGCGGCCCGCGAACCCGGACCGGAATACGACGCATGAACAATTACTATGCCGTCATCATGGCCGGCGGCGGGGGCACCCGCCTGTGGCCGCTTTCGCGCCAGCAGCGCCCCAAGCAGTCGATCCCGCTGCTGGGGGAACGGACGCTGTTCCAGATCGCCGTGGACCGGCTGGCGCCGCTCTTCCCGCCGGAGCGCATCCTGGTGGTCACCAGCGGCCAGTACGCGCCGGGCCTGCGCGCCCAGCGGCCGGCCGTGCCGGAGGCCAATTTCATCCTCGAGCCCGAGCCGCGCGGCACCGCGCCGGCGCTGGGCCTGGCGGCCGTGGCCGTGCAGCAGCGTGACCCGGCCGGCCTGATGGCGTGCCTGACCGCCGACCACTTCATCCAGGATGAAGCCCGCTTCCGGGCTTTGCTGGCGGCGGCGGCCGCGGTGGCCGGCCAGGATTACCTGGTGACGCTGGGCATCGCGCCCACCTTCCCGTCCACGGGCTTCGGCTACATCCAGCGCGGCCAGGCGCTGGGCGAGTTCGGGGGCTTTGGCGTGTACGCGGCGGCGCGTTTCAAGGAGAAGCCGGCCCGCGCCGAGGCTGAGGCCATGCTGGCCGACGGCCAGCACACCTGGAACTCGGGCATGTTCGTCTGGAAGGCCGCCCGCCTGCTGGCCGAGTTCGCGCGGCAGATGCCGGCCTTCCACGCGCAGCTGGCCGCGATCGCGGCCGAGGCCGGCGCCCTGGCCAGCGTCTGGCCGAAGGTCGGCAACACCACTATCGATTACGGCATCATGGAGGGCGCCGAGCGTGTGGCCGTCATCCCGGCCGAGGGGCTGGGCTGGAACGACGTCGGCAGCTGGGAATCGCTGCTGGAGGTGCTGCCGGCCGACGCGGCCGGCAACGTGGTGGTGGGCGCGGACCTGCTGGGGGTGGAGACCTCCGGCGCCCTGGTGCACACGGCCGAAGCCGGCCGCAAGCTGGTGGCCACCGTCGGCGTCTCCGATCTGGTGATTGTGGATACCGGCGATGTGCTGCTGGTGTGCCCGCGCTCGCGCGCCCA
>JAEURL010000399.1 GCA_016789165.1 Anaerolineales bacterium
CCGGAGTCCGAGAAGCTGGCCGTGCGCGGCTGGTAACTCGCTCCAGCGCTAAGCTCGCGAAGAGCGCGCAGGTTCCGCACAGGGGCCGGGTAGAGCCCTTGGGCGGCCTCAGCGCTCTTCGCAGTTAAAGAGACTGTATGCGTATCGGAGTTTTGGCTTTGCAAGGCGCCTTCGCCGAGCACGCCGCCGCTGTGCGCCGCGTGGGCGCAGAGGCGGCCGAGGTGCGTCTGCCGCGTGATCTGGAGGGGCTGGCCGGCCTGATCATCCCCGGCGGCGAGTCCACCACCATCGGCAAACTGGCCGTCACCTTCGGGCTGCTGGAGCCGCTGCGCGAGTTCGCGGGCCGGCGGCCGGTGTGGGGCACCTGCGCCGGCGCCATCCTGCTCTCCAAAGATGCGCGCCGCAGCCAGCCGCTGCTGGGCGTGATGGACATCCGCGTGGCCCGCAACGCCTTCGGCCGGCAGGTGGACAGCTTCGAGGTCGACCTGGAGGTGCCGGTGTTGGCGGCCGAGGCCGGCGCCTGCCCGCCCTTCCACGCGGTCTTTATCCGCGCGCCCGTCATCGAGAGCGTCGGGCCGGCCGTGGACGTGCTGGCCCGGCTCCCGGACGGGCGGATCGTGGCCGCCCAACAAGGCCGCCTGCTGGCCACGTCCTTCCACCCTGAGCTCACCCGCGACGATCGTTTCCACCGTTATTTTGTGGGCCTGGCCGCGGCCTGACCGCCGGCCGCCCGCCCCCCCCGCCGGCCACTTAAACTGCAGCGGGCAGGTCAGCGCCGATTGGCTGCTAGCCTGCCCGCTGCGCGCCCTAGGAGGGCGAGGAGGAGGAGAGGGAGCGTTTGAGGCTCACAATGCCGGATGTGCCGTCATCCGGCGCGGGACCCCGGGCGGGGTTCCGGTTGGGCCGTTTTTAGTGGCTCAACTGTGTCCAGTATTGCGGATTTCAACTCGGCCGGCATCGTGCCCCCGGCTGATTCGAATTCCGCCAAAAGGCTGAAATATTATGTCTGTAGCGGAGTTCTCTGTCCAAGATGTCGTCGCCGGCGACCGACGCTCCCCGCTCGCCTGGGTCCGGTCCCACGCCCTGCGGCACAAGTGGGCGCTGGCGACCTTCTTCTCCGGCGCCCTGATCAACGCCGCCCTGGCGGCCGCCATCCCCACCCTGGTGGGCCTGGCCTTCAACCTCATCGGCGCGCCGAACAAGGATTACGGGGCGCTGTTCTGGGCGGCGGCCGGCATCGCGGGCTCGCAGGCCATGCGCGCCGTGTGGCAGCTGGGCCGGAACTTCAGCGCCGAGGTGATCGGCCAGCGCCTGGAGCGCGACGCGCGCGCCGAGCTGTACGCCAGCCTGCTGGGCAAGAGCATGACCTTCCACAGCCTGCGGCCGGTGGGCGAGATCATGGCCCGCGCCACCAACGACGTGCGCGAGCTGAATCTGATGTTCAACCCCGGCGTCAACCTGGTGGTGGGCTCGTCCAACTTTCTGCTGATGCCGCTCTTCCTTTCGCCCACCATCCACCCGCAGCTGCTGGCGGTGCCGCTGACCTTCGTGCTGGCGTTCATCTGGTCCGTGCGGCGCTACATGCGCGAGCTCAATCCGGTCACCGAGCGGGTGCGCGCCAGCTTCGGGCACATGAACGCCGGCCTGGAGGAAGCCCTGGAGGGCGTGGAGACCGTCAAAGGCGCGGCCCGCGAAGCGCACGAGGTGCAGGAGTTCGAGCGTGACGTGCGCGCCTGGCGGGACGCCTACGTGCGCCAGGGGCAGATTGAAGCCCGTTACTTGCCGCTGCTCTTCCTGGGCCTGGCGATCTCGCTGGGCCTGCTGCACTCGCTGTGGCTGTTCCGGGTTGGCCAGCTCACCAGCGGCCAGGTGGTCTCCTACAACTTCCTGCTGCTGCTGTTCGGCTTCCCCACCTTCATCTCGCTGACTGCCTTCTCGCAGATCTCGTCCGGCCTGGCCAGCGGCCGGCGCATCCTGGAACTGATCAACACCGAAACCGATCTGGACCACAACCCGGCCGGCTACGCCGCGCCCCTGCGCGGGGCCGTGACGTTCGAGGCCGTGTCTTTCGGGTACGGGACGGGCGAGCCGGTGCTGCACGACCTGAGCTTCACGGTGCGGCCCGGACAGACGGTGGCCATCGTCGGGCAGACCGGGGCCGGCAAGACCAGCCTGATCCGGCTGCTCAACCGCACCTACGACACCAGCGCCGGCCGCGTGTTGCTGGATGGCGTGGACGCGCGCGCTTGGAACCTGGAGGCCCTGCGCCGGCAGATCAGCATCATCGAGCAGGACGTCTTCTTGTTCTCGCGCACCATCGGCGAGAACATCGCCTTCGGCCGGCCGGAGGCCGCGCCGGCCGAGATCGAGGCCGCCGCCCGCGCCGCCCAGGCCCATGACTTCATCCTGTCCTTCGCCGAGGGCTACCAGACCGTGGTGGGCGAGCGCGGGGTGACGCTCTCCGGCGGCCAGCGCCAGCGCCTGGCCCTGGCGCGCGCCTTCCTCACCGACCCGCGCCTGCTGGTCCTGGACGATTCCACCAGCGCCATCGACAGCGCCACCGAGGACCAGATCCAGCGCGCCATCTTCCGGGCCGCGGCCGGCCGCACCACCTTCATCATCACCCACCGCCTGTCGCAGATCCGCTGGGCGGACCTGATCCTGGTGCTGCGCCGGGGCCGGCTGGCCGCGGCCGGCCCGCACGACGAGCTGATGCGCACCAGCGACGCCTACCGCCGGATCTTCGCGCGGTACGAATAGAGCCGCAGGAAAACCAGATGTCCTTCTTTGAAGGTCTCGACGCTGAAAAATACGACCGCCAGTACGGCGATGCGGCCCTGATCCGCCGGATCGCCGCCTACTTCGGCGCGCACCGCCGGAGCGTGGCGCTGGTGGCCTTCACCTTCCTGGCCATGGCCGGCCTGGACGCCGCCCTGCCCCTGCTGATCAGCCAGGCCGTCAATGCCCTGGGGCAGCAGCCGGCCGTGGGCCTGATCCTGACGCTCTTTGCGGCCGTGCTGCTCACCAACAGCCTGTTCTGGGTCTTCAATTATTTCCAGCGCCGCGCCATCGCCCGCGTCACCGGCGACGTGATCAGCGGGCTGCGCCGGGACGCCTTCCGGGCCACCATCGCCCACGACCTGTCGTTCTACGACGAGTACAGCTCCGGGCGCATCGTCAGCCGCATCACGTCCGACACGCAGGAGTTCGCCAACGTCACCGTGCTGGTGGCGGACACCACCAGCCAGTTCCTGGCCGTCTTCATCCTGACCGCCATCCTGTGGGGGACCAACTGGCAGCTGACGGTTGTGCTCTGGCTGTCCACCCTGCCCGTCATCCTGATCGCCTCGGTTTACCGCCGGCTGGCGCGCCGCATCACCCAGCAGGGCACGCGCGCCATGGCCAACGTCAACGCCTCCATCCAGGAGACGGTTTCCGGCATCGCGGTAGCCAAGAACTTCCGCCAGGAGCGCGCCATCTACACCGAGTTCCGCGCCGTCAACGCGCAGGCCTACCGCATCAACCTGCGGCGCGGCTTCGTGCTCTCGGCGGTCTTTCCCACGCTGTGGGTCGTGGCCGGCCTGGCGACGGCCGTGCTGGTATACCTGGGCGGGCAGGCGGTGGGCGCCGGGCTGCTGACGGCCGGCGCCTGGTATCTGTTCATCCAGTCCGTCGAGCGCTTCTACTTCCCCTTCCTGAACGTGGCCTCCTTCTGGAGCCAGGTGCAGACCGGCCTGAGCGCGGCCGAGCGCGTCTTCGCCCTGGTGGACGCCGAGCCGGCCGTCAAGCAGATCGCCCAGGAGCCGCCGCCGACCCTGCGCGGCGCCATCGAGTTCGCGGGCCTGCACTTCCGCTACTCGGAGCGTGAGCCGGTGCTGACCGATTTCTCGCTGCGCATCCAGCCGGGCGAGACCGTGGCCCTGGTGGGCCACACCGGCGCCGGCAAGAGCTCGCTGGCCAAGCTGATTGCGCGCTTCTACGAATTCCAGGCCGGCCAGCTGCTGATCGACGGCCATGACCTGCGCCGCTTCGACCTGGGCGCTTACCGCCGGCAGCTGGGCATCGTCTCGCAGGCGCCGTTCCTGTTCACGGGCACGGTGGCCGACAACATCCGCTACGCGCGCCCGGAGACCAGCGACGCCGAGATCGAGGCCCTGGCCCGCCAGATCGGCGGCGGCGAATGGCTGGAGACCCTGCCGCACGGGCTGCAGACCGAGGTGGGCCAGCGCGGCGCCAAGCTCTCCCTCGGCCAGCGCCAGCTGGTGGCGCTCATGCGCGTGCTGGTCCAGCGGCCGGCCATCTTCATCCTGGACGAGGCCACCGCCAGCGTGGACCCGTTCACCGAGGCCCAGATCCAGCAGGCGCTGGACCTGATCCTGCACCGCAGCACGGCCATCATCATCGCCCACCGCCTCTCCACGGTGCGCTCGGCCGACCGGATTGTGGTGCTCAAGCAGGGCCAGATTATCGAAGAGGGGAACCACGCGGCCCTGCTGGCGCAGGGCGGGCATTACGCCGAGCTGTACAACACCTACTTCCGGCACCAGAGCCTCGAGGCGCTGGAGACCTTCGGCGAGTACCGGCGGGCCGCGCAGGCGGCCGATGCGGGACGGGCCGGCGCCTAAGCGCCGTCGCCGGGCCGCGCGCCGGCGGCCAGCCACCCGGCCACGGTGCCGGCCAGGTCCGGGCTCAGGCCGGGCAGGCCTTCCAGCCCGCGCCGGCCGAAGGTCCGGTAAAACAGGCCCAGGTCCTGGGCCAGGTCCTCGATGGCCCAGGCCGCCCGGCGCACTTCCCAGCGGCGCGCCTCCGGCGCCTCGGCCAACTCCAGCGCGTACACCTCGTTCGCCAGCCGCTCCACCACCTGCTTGTTGAGCGCCCGTTTTTCGCCGGGGATGATCGGCCGCGGCATCCGGTCGCTGATCCCGGCCCGCTGGCACAGCGCGCGCAGGCGCCGGCCGATGGCCGGCCACGGCCAGCCAGCGGCGCCGTAACTGCCCTCCGGATACAGGCGCGTGTAGAGGCTGCTCAAGTCGGGGAAGGCGGCCCGCAGGGTCTCGAAGAAGAACGCGCGCTGCTGATCAGCCAGGGTCAGGCCGCCGGCCAGCAGAAAACGGCCGCCGTGATCGGCCGTCCAGCGCACCAGCAACTCCAGGTTGGCGTCGTCGTCGCACAGGCCGGGCAGGATCGGCATGCAGCACGTGCCCGTCAGCAGGCCGGCCCGCGCCACCTCGGCCATGGCCGCCCAGCGCTTCTCCAGCGCCGGCGCCAGGTGCTCCATCCGGCGCACGCCGGCGTAGCCCGCCGACTCGGGTGTGGCGACCAGGCTGAAGGCCACCACCACCGGCGCGCGGGCGTTCAGGGCCGTCAGCAGGTCCAGGTCGCGCAGCACCAGCGGTGAGCGGGTGAGGATCAGCACCGGGAAGCCCCGCTCCAGGCAGACCTCCAGCATCTGCCGGCTGAGCTGGAAGCGGCGCTCGGCCGGCTGATAATCGCCCAGGCCGATCACGTCTACGGGCGCGCGGCTGAGCGCCCGGCGCAGGAGCGCGGGGGCGTTCTCCTTGACCCGGATGCTATAGGCGAAGTCGGCGGGGTCCGGGTGCGGACAGAATTTGCGCTCACGGCAATAGCAGAACAGGCAGCCGTGCTGGCAGCCGAGGTAGGGATAGGCCGAATAGCGCACCCAGAACCAGTGGTCGGCGCGCGGGTGCTTATTGAGGATGGTGCGCGGCTGATAGGGGAGGAACTCGGCGCGGCGGCGCATGATGGACGCTGGGCTGGGAGCGGCTGGCGAGCGCCAGCCCTGGCTCAAGCGGGGCGGGCCGGCCGGAAGAGATCGCGCACCAGCAGCGCGCCGCCGGCGCCGCCGGCCGCCAGGGCCAGAGCGTAGCCGGCCAGCGCGGCCAGGACCAGCGCCCACGGCCAGCCCGTCGGCTCGGTTTCACCGGAGGCCAGCCCCGTGACCACGGCCAGCACCTGCCCGCCGACGAGACACAGGCCGGCCGCGGCCAGGCTCCCGCCGATCAGCCCGCGCCGCGCCCGCGCCCGCCCGGCCGCCCAGAGCAGCAGGATGGCGCCGGCCAGGGCGACTGGCATGAGCTCGGCCGGCATGAGGTAATCAAAGTGCCAGGGGCGCCCGGCGCCCAGCCGCGGCAGGGACAGGGCCACGGGCGCCAGCAGGGGCAGCCACATCAGGACCGTGCCCGTGAGCGCCAGCGCTCGGGTCAGGCGGCCAGGGCCCTTCACGCCGGCCGGCCTCCCGGCTGGGCGTGTCCGCGGCGGTAGAGGGCGTCGCCCAGGAACAACAGGCCGATGACGCTCAGCGGCGCCGGCAGCAGCCAGATCACCTGCGCGCCATAGACGATCCCCGAGAGCAAGGCCAGGGCCACGAACAGCCCGGCGCCCAGGCGCTCCCAGCGCCAGGCGACAACCAGCGCCAGCAGGATCAGCCAGGTGGGGGCGAGGTGGATGACGAAGGCCAGCAAGGCCTGGCCGAGCGAGTAGCCCTCGCCGAACACGTCCAACGCGAACAGGCCCACGAAGGCGGCGGCCAGCAGCGCCAGGACACGCGGGGCCCAGTAGAGCAGGCGTGCCATTAAGACCTCCCGACGGCCCCGGTCGCGGCGGCCTCCCCAATGCCGGCCGCCGGCCAGAACAGCCAGATTCACTATACACCTGACTGGCCTAGCTGGCAGCCTGAGCCTGGTTTGATTATGTTTCGCTTCTCCTCGGCACTTTGGGCGGGGTGTTGTTGAAGGGGGCCGGATGTAAGTTGCCGGGAAGAGTCCTAGAGCTCCAGGTTGAGGAAGGCGGCCACGACCACGGGGTCAAAGTGCGCGCCGGACTGGGCCTGAAGGTGGGCGCGCACTTCCGCCTCCGGCCAGGCCGGCCGGTACGGCCGATCCGAGCGCAGGGCGTCCCAAACGTCGGCCACGGCGAAGATCCGGGCCGCGCGCGGGATTTGCTCGCCCTGCAAGCCGCGCGGATAGCCGGTGCCATCCCATTTCTCGTGATGGCAATAGGGGATATCGAGCGCCGGCCGCAGATAAGCGATGGGCGCGAGCAGTTCATAGGCATAGGCCGGATGGCGGCGCATGATCGCGCGCTCCGCTTCGGTGAGCGGGCCGGGTTTGTGCAGAATAGCGTCCGGGATGCCCATCTTGCCGATGTCGTGCAACAGCGCGCCGCGCCGGAGATGCGTGATCTCGCCCTCGCCCAGGCCGAGCGCCTGCGCCAGACGGACGCTTAGCTCGGTGACGCGCCGGGTGTGGCCTTCGGTCTCGCGATCGCGCAGGTCGAGGGCGCGCGACCAGCCCACCAGTGTGGTGTCATAGGCCAGGGTCAACTCCAGGTTTTTGCGCTGCAGACTATCCAGGAGCTCGGCGTTATCCAGGGCGATGCCGGCCTGGCCGGCCAGGGTCTCCAGGAAATCGCGCCACTCTGCCTCCGGCCGCAGCGGGCTGCGCTGGAAGATTTCCAACACCCCTTTCACCTGGCCGCGCGTCACCAGCGGCGCGCAGGCATAGCCCACGAAGCCCTCCTCCGCCAGCAGAGCCGGGCGCTGAAAGGGCGGCTCCAGCCCGCCGAGGTTGGCCACCACGCGCGGCCGGAAGTCAAAGGCGGCCTGGCCGGCCGGGCCTTCGCCCAGGCGCAGCCGGGTGCGCGTGATTGCGTCCCCGTAAAAACCGTGCCCCAGCAGGTAGGTGAGCGCATAGGCGCGGGTGTCGAACTGGAGGAGGGCGGCGGCGTCGGCGTTGAGCTCGGCCCGCACGTGCTCCAGCAGGATGCGCAGCGTCACGCGCATGTCGAAACTAGAGGCGATGGCGATGTCGATAGCGCGCAGCGCCGCCAGCCGGCGCAGGCGTTGCGTGGTCTGCTCGTGCAGGCTGGCCCGCTGCAAGGCGGTGGCCGCGATGTCGCCAATGGCGGCCAGCACGCGCACATCGGCCTCCGCGATGTCGGCGTGATGGCCCAGCCACAGCGCGCCGATGACGTGCTGCTCGGCGATGAGCGGCACGCCGGCCATGGCCCGCAAGCCATTCCCGGATGCCAGCCGCTCGAGACGCGGCTCGGCCCGCACATCCTGGTTGAGGTACGGCCGGCCGGTGGCGAGGATCAGGCCGGTCAAGGCCGGGTCGTCCGGCAGGCGCTGGCCGGTGAGGGCCGCCCACTGCCCGCCGGCCAGCTCGATCATGGCCTCGTCGTTGGCGGCGTCCACGCTGACCAGGGCGATGGCATCCGCGCGGAGCAGGCGCAGGAGCTGCTCCAGGATCAGGGGCGGCATCTCGCTCCGGGCATGGGCGGCGCGCAGGGCGGCGGAAACACGGGCGATGGCTTCCAGCTCATCCTGGTATTGCTTGCGTTCGGTGATGTCGCGGTAATTGACGACCACGCCGGCCACCCCGGGCTCGTTCAACGCGTTGGTGGCAATGGCCTCCGCCCAGCGCCAGCCCCCATCTCGGTGGCGGACGCGAAACTGCGCCGGCTGGCTGCTGCCGAACTTGCGGGTCTGGGCGGTTAGGGCTTGGCGCAGGGCCGCGGCGTCGTCCGGGTGCGTCAGCGCAAACGCGTTTTGTCCCAGGAGCTCGGCGTCGCC
>JAEURL010000406.1 GCA_016789165.1 Anaerolineales bacterium
GAAGGAGCGTCCAGGCCGGCTTTGTTTTTCCTCGGCGAACCGACCCGGCCTATTCTGGGCCTTGACTTACTATCAGATTTATACTACTATCAAGTTAGTAATATATTCGAGTAAACACTATTCGAAAGGCTACGCATGGAGGCCAGTACTGCTACCAAGAAATTCCAAAAGGAGATGAGCGCCGGCACCGCCTCGCTGGTCCTGTTGAGCGTCCTGAGCCGGCACGGCGAGCCCATGTACGGCTATCAGATCGCCAAGCTGCTTGAGGAGGCCAACCCGGACCTGGCGATCATGAAGCAGGGCAGTTTGTACCCGGTCCTGCGCTCGCTGGAGGAGAACGGCCTGCTCGTCAGCACCGTGGAGCCGTCGGTCTCCGGCCCCCCGCGCCGCTACTACGCCATCACCGGCGAGGGGCGCGCGGCGCTCGCCGAATGGACCGCCATCTGGAAACAGGTGAAGCAGTTTGTCGACGCGAATTTGAAGGGATGACGACCGCATGTATACAACCATCGACGAATACCTGGCCGCGCTGAAGACGGCCATGAAGGACGCCGATCCCGCGCTGGTGCAGGACGCCCTGGCCGACGCCCAGGAGCATCTGACCCTGGCCCTGGCGACCGCGCGCGAAGCCCAGCCGGGGGCCGACCCGGCGGCCGTGCTGCCCCGGCTCATCGGCGAATATGGCTCCCCGGAGGAGACGGCGGCCGCCTACGCCATCGTGGAGCGGCGCACCACGCCGGCTCTGCGGCCGGCCGCCCAGCCGCGCTCCTGGCTGGGGCGCTTCTTCGGCGTGTACACCGACCCGCGCGCCTGGGGCGCCCTGCTCTATATGCTCATCTCGCTGATGACGGGCCTGTTCTACTTCACCTGGGCCGTGACCGGGCTCTCGCTGGCGCTCACCACGCTCATCTTCATCTTCGGTTTTCCGCTGGCGCTGCTGTTCCTGCTCTCGGTGCGCGGGCTGGCGCTGGTGGAAGGCCGGCTGGTGGAAGCCCTGTTGGGCGTGCGCATGCCGCGCCGGCCGCTGCTGGCCGACCCCAGCCTGAAATGGCAGGCGCGGCTCCAGCGGCTGGTGACGGACCGGGCCACCTGGCTGGCGCTGGGCTATTTGCTGCTGCAATTGGTGTTGGGGGTGGTGTATTTCTCGATCGTGGTCATCGCCGTCACCTTGGCGCTGGGCGTGATCGCGGCGCCGTTCCTGCAATACTTCCTCAACCTCCCCATCATGACCATGGGCGACGCCCGGGTCTTCCTGCCCTATTGGGCCTTGGCCCTGCTGGCGCTGGGGGGCCTCGGGGTGCTGACCGGCACCCTGCACCT
The DNA here is from genome assembly GCA_016789165.1 of Anaerolineales bacterium. GTDB lineage: Bacteria > Chloroflexota > Anaerolineae > Anaerolineales > UBA6663 > SpSt-583. Next base: position 1,321 of record JAEURL010000406.1, read on the forward strand.
GGCCCGAGGCATCGGCCAGCTGCACGGCAAGCTGGCCAAGGCGATGCTGGTGAGCGATTGACTGGCAGACTTCCGGCACAAAACACAGCGACACGGCCCCCTGGCCGTGTCGCTGTCTTCAGAACGAGACGCGGCCTCTCCTGAGGCCGCGTCGGCGATTAAGTAAAGAGCGGGGCCATCGCCTGCTGGGCCAGGGCGGCCTGCAGGGCGTCGTCGGCCGGCCGGCCCTGGAAACGCGCGGCCGCGTCCAGCACCTTGGGCAGCACCCGCAGATCGCCGACGCTGTTCAGAAAGACCTGGGGGTTGCCGAGCACCCAGTGGACGGCCAGGTCGAGGGCCGGCTGGTCGTCCAGCGGCTCGTACCAGGTGGCGGCCGTCCGCGGCCGGTCGCCCCACGGTGCGCGGACCACGGCCTTGATGGTCTGCACGGCCACGTTCCGTTCGCGGCAGACCGCCAGCAGGGCCTCGACGTCGGCCGCGTACTGCGGGTTCTGCATCAAGATGTAGCTGTACGGCAGCAGGACCGCGTCGAAGTCAAAGCGCTCGAGCGCCCGGCGGTGCATGGCGGCGATGGTGGTGCCGTGGCCGGTGACGCCGATGAAGCGCACCAGCCCCTGCTCGCGCGCCTCCACGCAGGCCTCCAGCGCCCCACCCGGCCCCAGGGCCGTCTCCCACTCTTGCGGATCGTGCAGGGCGTGCAGCTGGATCAGGTCCAGATGATCGGTGTGCAGGCGCTCCAGCGACCGGTGGAGCGAGTCGCGCGCCGCCGCGCGGGTGCGCTCGCCGGTCTTGGTGGCCAGGAAGAAGCGGCCGCGGTGGCGGTCCATCCACGGGCCGATTTGGACCTCCGACTCGCCATAGCTGGCGGCGGTGTCGATGTGGGTCAGATCGTAGCGCAGCAGCAGGTCCAGCGCGGCGTCGGCCTCGGCCGGGTTCAGGTTCCACAGGGCGGCGCCGCCGAAAATGACGCGGGAGCTGAGATGGCCAGTGCGGCCGAAGGGGATTTTGGGGAGCATGGGGTCCTCGCTCAGGCGCCGCGCGGCTCCACGCCGATGACGCGCTTGGAACGCGGCAGGAAATAGAGCCGGTAACGCCGGCCTCGCACCAGGGCCTGCAGCGCCACCGCCGACACCTGGAAGCGCTGATCGTTGACTTCATAATAGTAGCGGGTGCGCCGGCTGCGGCCGCTGCCGGTGGTGATGGCGCGCTCGGTCACCGGCCCTTCCACGCTCTCCACCGCGCCGGCCAGCAGGTCGCGAAAAACGTTGACCTGGCTGGCGACGGCGATGGCAGCAAAGGCCAGCACGAAGGCCGGCGCGCACAGGGCCGGGATCCAGGCGGCGGCCTCCACGGGCTCGCCCGCCAGCCAATCCCGCACCACAAAGACGTACGGGAAAACCACGCCGAAGGCCACCAGGAACGGCACCAGGAACACGCCCCCCACCAGGGCCGCGCGCCCGAGCGCCCACCATTGCGCGGCGCGCTGCCGGTCCGAGAGGCGGCCGGCGGCGTTGTCGGGCTGATCGTCCTCGCGCCAGTTGAAGACACCGCCCAGCGCCCGGCGCAGTTCCGCCTCGCCGTCCGCCTCCAGGCCGCCCAGGAAGAGGCGCTCGGCGGTCAGGATGAAGCCGGAGCGCGGCAGATAGTAAAACCGGTACGCGCCCGGCAGCCGCTCGTCGCCGCGCAGCAGCCGCAGGCGGCGGCCCTCCACCTCGCCGCGGTACTCGCGGCCGTTCCAGGCCAGCCGGCCGTCGCCGGACTCCACCCGGCCGGTGTTCAGGTCCAGCAGGGCCAGACCGTTGGCCCAGGCCCCCCACAGCGCGGCGCCGGCCACGCTCACGAAGACAAAGGCGATGAAGCCCAGGAACAGCAGCGGCAGCCAGTCGTCCGGGCTGTCGGCCGGGCTGGAGAGCAGCACCCCGCCCGCCATCCCCGGACCCACGCAGATCAGCAGCGGCAGGAGCACCACCCCGGCGAACAAGGCCCCAATCAGCCCGGGCAGCAGCCGGGCCTGCACAAATTGTTTCTGGTCCGGCGCCAGGGCGCCGGACCGGTTGGCGGACAGGAAGGCCGGGTTGTCGTCGCCGGCCGGCCGGCCGAAGGGGTCGTTGGCGGGAGAACTCATAGGAGGCCTCAGCCAGCCGAACGATGGTTGAGCAACACAGTCTGCGCGCTCAGCGGGTTCTCGTCCTTGGCCAGCTTGCGCCGCTCGTACAGGCCCTCGGGCGTCAGCACCCGCGCCTTGACGTTGTCGGCCAGGTAGGGCTTGAGGATGTCGTCGCGCACCATGCGCACCAGGCGCGGCTCCTGGACCGGGAAGAGCACCTCCACCCGCCGGTCGATATTGCGCGTCATCACGTCGGCCGAGCCGAGGTAGATCTCCTCGCTGCCGGCGTTGCGGAAATAGTAGACGCGGCTGTGCTCCAGGAAGCGCCCCACCACGCTGGTGACGCGCACCGCCTCGCTCACGCCGGGCACGCCCGGCCGGAGACAGCACATGCCGCGCACGATCAGGTCCAGCTTCACCCCGGCCTGGGCCGCCCGGTAAAGCTGTTGGATCATCTGCCGGTCGGTGAGGGCGTTCACTTTGAAGATCAGGTGGCCGCCCTTGCCGGCGCGCTGGTGCTCGATCTCGCGGTCGATCAGGGCCAGCATGCGCTGGCGCAGGTTAATCGGCGCCACCAGCAGCTTCCGGTAGCTGGTCTTGGCCGAGTAGCCGGTCAGGTAATTGAACAGGTCGGTGGCGTCGGCGCCGATCTCCTCGTCCACCGTGAATAAGCCCAGGTCGGTGTAGATCTGGGAGGTGACGACGTTGTAGTTGCCGGTGGCCAGGTGGACGTAGCGCCGGATGCGCTCGCCCTCCTTGCGCACCACCATCGCCACCTTGGAGTGCGTCTTCAGGCCGAGCAGGCCGTAGACCACGTGGACGCCGGCCGCCTCCAGCTTGCGGGCCCAGCCGATGTTGCTCTCCTCGTCGAAGCGCGCCTTGAGCTCCACCAGCACGGCCACCTGCTTGCCGTTCTCGCTGGCCTCCAGCAGGGTCTCCACCACCGGCGAATTGCGGCCGACCCGGTAGAGGGTCTGCTTGATAGCCAGCACATCCGGGTCGCGCGCGGCCTGCTGGAGGAAATCCACCACCGGCTTGAACGAATCATACGGGTGATGGAACAGGATGTCGCCGGCGCGGATGGCCCCGAACAGGTCGCCGTTGAAGCGTTTGCTGTTGAGCGGAGGCGGCAGGGCCGGCACGAAGGGCGGGTCCTTCAGCTCGTAGCGGTCGATGCCGTACAAGGCGCGCAGGTCGCTCAGCCCCAGCGGCCCCTCCACCACGTACACATCGCGCCGGTCCACCTCCAGGTTCTCCACCAGCAGGTCGCGCAGGTGGTCGGGCATGGTCTCCAGGATCTTGAGGCGCACCACCGTGCCAAAGCGGCGCTGGCGGACGCCCAGCTCCATCGTCTCCAGCAGGTCGGCGGCCTCCAGTTCCTGGATGACGATGTCGGCGTCGCG
>JAEURL010000432.1 GCA_016789165.1 Anaerolineales bacterium
GCGCCGAGAACGGCCGGGCCGCGGCTGAGGCGGCCGAGCCGGAAGAGCTGGCTGACGCGGAGACCGAGCCGCCCAGCCGCGGCGAGGACGGCGGTCCGGAGGCCGGCGCGGACCCGGCCGGCGAGGACGCGCTCACTTGACCCTGCCCACCCTGCGCCCGCCCGGCCCTCTGACGGCCTACCTGCCCGGCGCCGCCGCGGAAACGCTGGCCGAGCACCTGGTGGCCTTCGCCAACACCGACGGCGGCACCATCGTGGTCGGCGTGGACGAGAAGGGCCGCCCGGCGGCCGGCGTCTACCCGGATGAGCTGGAAAGCAGCCTGAAGGCGGCCGAGCGCCTGTGCCGGCCGCCGGTGGTGGTGGGCTGGGAGCAGATCGAGGTCGAGGCCGGCGCGGCCTTCGCCATCACCGTGCCGCGTTCGCCGGAACTGCACTCGCTGGCCGATGGGCGGGTGCTGATCCGGGTGGGCGCGGAGAATCGGCCGCTGGGCGGCGAGGAGATCCGGTCGCTGGCCGCCACCAAATCGGCCGGCGATTTTGAGGCCGAGGCCATCCCCGGCGCGCAGCGCGGCGATCTGGACGAGGACGTCATCGCCGAGTACGTGGAGAAGCGCCAGCAGCGCCAGCGCCGGCCGGCGGCCCAGACCGCCGACGAGCTGCTGCGCGAGATCGGGGCGCTGACCCTGGCCGGCCAGCCCACCCACACCGGGCTGCTGCTCTTCGGCAAAATCCCGCAGCAGTTCATCCCGCACGCCGGCCTGGTCTTCGTGAAGTTCCCGGGCACCACGCCGGGCGGCGAGGGCGGCCTGGCCGGCTATGGCCGGCGCGAGGAGTTCAACGGCCCGCTGGCGCGCGTCATCGAGGGCGCCTGGCAGGTGGTCTGGAGCGAGATGTCGGTAGGGGCCGTCGTCACCGGCCTGGAGCGGCAAGAGATCTCGGAGTATCCGCCCTTCGCCGTCCGCGAAGCGCTGGTGAACGCCGTCTGCCACCGTGATTACCGGCTGCGCGGCCGGCGCATCGAGGTGCGCATGTACGCCGACCGGCTGGAGGTGATCTCGCCCGGCGGCCTGCCCGGCTTCATCACCTTGGACAACCTGGTGGAGGAGCACTTCTCGCGCAACCCGCGCCTGGTGGCCGGCCTGTTCCAGTGGGGTTATATTGAGGAGCTGGGCCTGGGCATCGACCGCATGATCGAGGACATGGTCAACGCCGGCCATCCGCCGCCGCGCTTCAAGGCCCAGCCCTTCTCGTTCACGGTCACGCTCTACAATGCCCGCGAGCGCAAGGCGGCGCCCAAGTGGGAAAGCGTGATGAACGAGCGCCAGGCACGCGCCTTGCAGTTCATCCGGGAGAAGGGCCGCATCACCAGCCGGGATTACCAGGACCTGTGTCCGGACGTGTCGCCTGAGACCCTGCGCCTGGACCTGAACGACCTGGTCAACCGGGGCATCCTGCTTCGCATCGGCGCGAAAAAGGGTACGTATTATGTTATCAAGTAGGCCGATATCCCAAGTTTATCCCAAATCCGGCTTGGGATAATTTATGTGAAATGATGTAATGACCGCCTGATGAACGCTCGGCGCTGGGTGGGGTTGGGGGTCGTCTTCGTGATCGCGACCGTGGGGATCGCGGCCGCGCTGCGCCTGGGGCCTGAGGTGGCGGCGCGTTTCCCTGCGCTGCCGGCGGGCCTGATCAGCGGCGGAGTAGCGGCTGGACTGGCCTTTGGTTTGGTGGCGCTGGCGGCCCTGGTGGAGGCGCTGGCGCGGGATGAGCGGCCGGCCGACACCACCTCCCAGGGCCTGATCCTCAAGTTCAACCAGCGGACGGTGGGCGTGCTGGACGAGGAGACCCTGGCCCGCGCGGCCGGCGACCTGCTGGCCGAGAGCCTGCAGGTACGCGTCTCCGGCTGGCTGCTGCTGACGCCGCGCGAGGCCGCGCTGACGGTGCGGCCGGTGCCGGCGCGCGGCGAGTTCCCGGTGGTGCCGCTCGAGTTTGCCCGCCACAACGTCCTGCTGCGCCAGTTGAACCAGCGCCACGAGCCGGTGCGCCAGGCCGAACTGGAGGCCGACGCCCATTACTCCCAAACGCCGGCCGCCGAACGCCAGTGGCTCAAGCAGCTCAACGCCGAGGTGTACACCCCGGTCTTTGAGGGCGGCCTGCTGACGGCGGTGCTGGTGGCGGGGCCGCGCGAAGGGCGCCGGCCCTTCCGGCCCGCGGACCTGGAACTCATCGCGCTGCTGGCGGCCCAGACCGGCGCGGCCTGGAAGGCCATCCAACTCCAGAACGAAGTGCGCCAGCTGCAGGCCGCGGCCGTCCAATTGGAGGCCCGCCTGCGCGAGAAGGACGAGGCCGTCGTCAAGATGGACAACTCGCGCGGCGATTTCCTGGCCATCGCCTCGCACGAGCTGCGCACGCCCATCACCCAGCTGCTCGGCTTTGCGGACCTGCTGGGCTCGATGGCGCGCGAGAACAGCCTGGACGTCGAGACGGTGGTGCAAATCACGGACAGCATCGTGCGCGCCTGCGCCCGGCTCAACGAAGTCATCAACCAGATCATGGACATGGCCCAGCTGGACGTGAACGCGCTGGACCTGAAGTTCAAGACCTGCACCCTGGACGTCCTGCTGCGGCCGGCCATCGAGCCCTATGTGCCGGCCATGCGCGAGCGCCGGCTGGCGCTGCGCATCACGGGCCTGAAAGACTTGCCGCCCCTGCAGGGGGATGAGCACCGGCTGGTGCAGGCCTTCAGCCAGCTGATGAGCAACGCCGTCAAGTACACGCCGGACGGGGGCAAGATCGAGATCAGCGCCCGCCTGCTGCCGGCCGAAAACAACCTGCCGCCCCACCTGGAGCTGGTCTTTGCCGACGGCGGCATCGGCATCGACCCGCGCTACCACGCGCTCATCTTCGACAAGTTCTTCCGCATCGGCAGCTCGTCCCAGCACTCCACCAGCACCACCAAATTCATGGGGGCCGGCCCGGGCCTGGGCCTGCCGATCGCCAAGGGCGTCATCGAGCGGCACGGCGGCCGGATCTGGGTGGAAAGCGACGGCCATGATCCTGCCCGCCTGCCCGGCAGCCGCTTCTACGTGCGCCTGCCCCTCAAACCGCCGGCCTTTGATCCGCGGGCGCTGCCGGCCGCGGATGAACCGTTCACGGGCGCCGCGGCGGACCGGCTGCGCGACAGCCGCCCCAATATCCCCCGCACCCCCTTCATCGAAACCTAGCAGCGCCCGCCAACCTTGTGCAGGGCGCCGTTGGAGACGCCTGGGCCGCGCCGCGGCCGGTATAATCACTGCCAAATCACTATGGACACTCTTACCGCCATCCACACCCGCTGCTCGATTGGCAAAGTCAAACCGGATCCGCTGCCGCGCGACTTGATTGAGAAACTGCTGGCCGCCGGCGCTCAGGCCCCCAACCACCACGCCGTGCGGCCGTGGCGCTTCATCGTCCTCACCGGCGCCGGCCGCGAGCGCCTGGGCGGGGCCATGGCCCAGGAACTGCACGAGCGCAAACCGGACACGCCGGCCGAGGGCTTGCAGGCCGAACGCGCTAAGGCCTTGCGGGCTCCGGTGTTGATTGCGGTCGCCGCGGACAAGCCGGCCGAGGCCAAGGTGGTGGAGATCGAGAACGTGTGCGCGGCCGCCGCCGCCGCGCAGAACATCCTGCTGGCCGCGCACGCCCTGGGCCTCGGCGCCATCTGGCGTACTGGGCCGGCGGCCACCGCTGCGGTGGTCAAACACAGCCTGGGCCTGACGCCGGACCAACACCTATTGGGCTTCATCTACGTGGGCTATCCCCTGGCGGAGCCGGCGGTGCCGCAGCGGCCAAATTTTGCGGATCGGACCACCTGGCTGGAGTAGCGGCCGGCGCCCCTCGCCCTGCTCGGCAAAGTTGACCTCAGTCAAAACCCAGGCAGGACGCCCTCATTAGCCGAGTTTTTGGGCCGTTGTTGACTTGAATATCGCCCATCGGCTATTATTCCCCAGACGCGAATGATTTGCATCTGGAGACCCTATGTTGGCGGCATTTCTCATCACATTTCGTGAGGGCCTGGAAGCGGCGCTCATCATCAGCATTGTCACCGGCTACCTGGTGAAGATCGGCCAGCCCCGGCTCATTCGGACGGCGTGGGCAGGAGCGGGGGCGGCCGGCGTGATCAGCGTGCTGACGGCCGTCGTGATCATGGCCATCGGCGCGGAGCTGGAAGGGACGGCCGAGCAGATCTTTGAAGGCACCACCATGTTCCTGGCGGTGGCCGTGCTCACCTGGATGATCTTCTGGATGCGCACGCAGGCGCGCCTGATCAAGCAGACCCTGGAGCGCGAGGTGCTCTCGGCGGTGACGACCGGCACGGCCTGGGGGCTGTTCGGGCTGACCTTCGTGGCCGTGGTCCGCGAGGGCGTGGAGACGGCGCTGTTCCTGAGCGCCTCGGCCTTCCTGGCGGATGGCCTCACCACCCTGGCCGGCGCCGGGCTGGGCCTGGCCGCCGCCGCGGTGACCGGTTACCTGCTGTACGCGTCCACGGCGCGGCTGAACGTGCGCGCCTTCTTCGACGTTACCAGCCTGCTGCTGCTGTTCTTCGCCGCCGGCCTGCTGGGCCACGGCGTGCACGAGTTCCAGGAGGCCGGCCTGCTGCCGCTGACGATCGAGCACCTGTGGGACATCAACTTCATCCTCAGCGAGACCTCGCCGCTTGGCGAAATCCTGAAGGCCCTCTTCGGGTACAACGGCAATCCGAGCCTGCTGGAAGTGCTGAGCTACGCCAGCTACTGGGTGGTGACCCTGCTGGGCGTGCGCTGGTGGGTGGAGCGCCGCGCCGCGCCGGTGAGCGCCCTCCCCCGCTGACCGCCCTCCCTCTCAGTTAAGACGACAGCGGCGCTCCGGCTGGCCTGGAGCGCCGCTGTGTTATTTCTTCGGCCAGGCCGGCCTAATCGGCCAGCCAGACCTGGAGGCCGGCCGCGTCCCAGCGCGCGGCCCGCACCGGCGCCGGCGCGACCCCCAGCCGCGCCACGGCCTGCCGGAAGGCCTCCGGATCGCCCGTGGTGTAATAGGTGACGCGCCCCGGCCTCCCTCCGCCCGCCCCGTTGAGCACCCGGGCCGCCTGGCGCGCCACGGCCGGCGCCGGGTCCACCACGCGCACGCCCGGCCCCGCGATCTTCTCCAGCAGCGGGATGACGAATGGGTAATGGGTGCAGCCCAGCACCAGGGCGTCGATGTCCTGAGCCAGCAGCGGCTCCACCCAGCCGCGCAGCAGGGCTTCCGTGCGCGGCGCCTCCAACTCGCCGGCCTCAATCTGCTCCACCAGGCCGGGACACACTTGCGGGAGGACGCGCACGCCCTGGGCGAAGCGCTCCACCACCGAATTGAACAGCTCACCCTGGAAAGTGGCCGGCGTGGCCAGCACCCCCACCACCCCGGTGCGCGTCTGCTCGGCGGCCGGCTTGACGGCCGGCTCCATGCCCACGAAGGGCACGTCCGGGAAGGCTGTGCGCAGGTGCTTGAGCGCCGCCGCCGAGGCGGTGTTGCAGGCCACCACCACCGCCTGCGCGCCCTGGGCCAGCAGGAAGCGCGTGATGGCTTCGGAGAAGGCGCGCACCTCGGCCAAGGGCCGGGGGCCATAAGGCACGTGGGCGCTGTCCGCCAGGTAAAGCAGATCGGCGGCGGGCAATTGGGCGCGCAAGTGGCGCAGAACGGAGAGGCCGCCCACGCCGGAGTCAAATAAGCCGAGGCAGGTCACGCGCCAACTATACCCGGCCCGGGCCGGCTAGGGGAAGGGCAGGCCGTCTGAGATGGCGCGCAGCCGGCTGCACGGGATGGTGCGCACGTCGGTTTCGAGCGAGTAGCCGGCCGCGGCCAGCGCGGCGGGATCGCTCACCCAGCGCTTCTCACCGCCCTGCAGCAGATACAGGTCGGCACTGGCGGCGCAGCGCAGCAGCACGTGGAGCGGCTGGCCCTCCGGGATCTGACGCAGATAGGCATCGGCCACCTCGGTGACGGCCTCCCAGCGGTACCCGTAGTGCTGGAAGGCGTCGGCGGAGCTGATCAGCCGGCGCCGGCCGCCGTCGATGACGTAGATCGCGTCGCCGCTCCCTTTGAGCAGCAGCCCTTCGTACAAGGCCTGCGGGGCCTGACCGGCCGGCGGGCGCAGCAGCGCCCGGCCGTTCACCAGCGGCAGGTTGGCCAGGGCCGCGATCACCAACAGGATGAGCGCCAGCCCCGGCAGGACGCGGCGCAGGCCGGCGCCGCTGATGGGCTGGGCGGCCAGCGCCTCGTACTCGGCCAGCTCGGCGGCCTCGGCCGGGGTGAGCGGCGTCAGGCCGGCCTCATCCGGAGCCAGGGCCGGCCGCCCGCCGCCGGCCGGGCGATAGGGCCGTTCGGCCGGGGGTACGCTCGGAGGGGGCGCTTCGATCTGGGGCGCCGGCGCAGCGGCCAACGGCGCGGCGGCCAACGGCGTTTCCGCCGCGGGCGGCACACTCGCGGGCAGCGCGGCCACTTTCGGCGCCGGAGATGCGGCCGGCGGCGTTGCCAGAGGTGCCGCTGCCGGCACTTTCGGTGTCGGGGGCGCGGCGGCCGGCGGCTGGGGCAGCCCCATCTGCTGGGCCTGCCGCGCCAGCACGTCGCGCAGCATGGCCAGGATCAATTCCTCGGGGGTGGGCGGCGGTGGCTGGGTCATCGGAACCTCCCGCTAGCGAACCACGAAGAAGCCGAGCACTTCTCCCAGCGAGGACAGGACGTTGGCGTAGAAATTGCCGCCCAGGCCGCGGAACAACTCAAAGGGCGTCTCCGGCGCGCCGAAGAACGGGCGCAGCGTCCAGGCCAGCTGGCTGCCGACAAAGGCGTAGAGCAGCAGCCACAGCCGCACCACCCAGCGCCGCGCCGACACGCCCCGCCGGTCCCGAGCCGTCAGCAGCCACATCCCCTGCAGCAGGTACAGCAGGCCCACGACGCCGGCGATGCCGAAGATGCCGACGTTGAGCAGCTTGAAGAACTGGTACTGGCTGGTGGTGATCATGAAGAACAGGACCACGGGCATGAAGGCCAGCAGCACGATGGCCGTCACCGTCACCGCCGCCAGGCTGACCGCGAAGTTCTGGCTCAGGTTGAGCGATGACTCGAAGATGGCATTAAAGAAGTGCAGGGTGGGCAGACAGACGACCAGCGTGAGCAGAAAGAGCAGCGGCAGCTTGACACCCGAGGCCAGTGCCTGCCAGACCGAGTGCTTGGAGCCGATGATGACGCCCACCACCCCCAGGAAGATCGCCGACCAGACCAGCATGGCCGCGATCTTGCGGGCCACGCCCACGCCGTCGCGGATCTCGGTGAAGAAGCGGAAGCGGTTGCGGAGCAGGACCTCGATCTCCCCCAGCAGGTCACGCAGCGCCGATAAAGACATGGACCGGGAGTTCATCAGGTGCCCTCCTTTGGCCTGAAACGCTGGAACCTTAATCATTCTACAGCAGCCGCGGAAACGCCGAGATATGACCCTGGTATGACCTCCAGCACTGCCGCCCATGACCGGCCGCCGGCTATGGTGGGGACGTTCCAGACAAAACAGGAGAGCACCATGAACAGCAATCTGACCCCCTTGATGGACGATCACAAGCAGCGCGGCCGGCTGATCGGCGGCCTGATCATGATCGGCATCGGCGCGTATTTGTTCGCGGCCCAGTTCGTGCAGGCGGCCTGGATGGGCCTGCTGCTGATGCCGGCCCTGGGCCTGATCTTCATCGCCGGCGGGCTGGCCAGCCGCAACAGCGGCCTGCTGG
>JAEURL010000461.1 GCA_016789165.1 Anaerolineales bacterium
GGCGGCCTCTCTGGGAGAGGCCGCCCGCTGTAAAAGGCCGCGCCGTCAGGGCTTGGGCAGGATGTGCACACGCACCGTGTGCCAAAGCTCGTGGAACGTCAGGTACGGGCCCTGGTTGTCGTTCGGGTCATCGTACCAACAGCGCGTCTGATAAGCCGAGTCGTAGGCGATGCGCGGCTGGCCGGCCGGGTCCAGCGTGAGCACCGGCGTCAGGCTGTCCCACAGGCCCGCGTCGCAGTGGCCGGGGCGCGCCACCGGCCAGGCCGCCGCGAGCGCGGCCGCGGTTTCCACGACCTGCTTGGTCCAGCTGCCGACGACGCCGCAATTGGTCTCGCACCAGGCGTAGCCCAGGCCGCCCCCGCCCTGCACCAGATAGGCCAGGCGCGGCCGGCCCTGCCCGTCCAACTCCAGGTCCGGGTGCTTGCCCGTGCGCTGGGGCAGCTCCAGGTCCAGGCCGTGCCAGGCGGCCCCGGTCAGGCAGTCGCTGTCGCACCAAACGTAGTACAGGATCTCGCCGCCGTTGTTGATGTAGCTGCCATCGTAGTAGGCGGCGCGCGGCCGGCCCTGCCCGTCCACCTCCAGGTCCCAGGAGACGTCGGTGCCGGAGCCGCGGTCGGCCAGGCGCACGCGCTGCCAGTTGGCGCCGGCCTCGCACAAGTCGTCGCAGGCGACGTAGTAGATGCCGGAGTCGTCGGTGTTGAGGGTGATCACATCGGCCAGCACCCGCGGCTGGCCGGCCGGCGTAAAGGCCAGCGCCGAGTACTTGAAGACCTCGTACTGATAACCTTGGGCGAGGCTGATCTGGGTCTCGAACCAGTGCGGATCGCCGGCCGGGTTGGTGGTGCAGTCCGCGTCGCAGTACACGTAGAAGGCGCCGATGTGGTCGGGCTCGATGAAGTAGTTGCGGTCGAAGTAGACGAAGCGCGGCCGGCCCTGCGGGTCCAGCGCAAAGTAGCGCTGCGGGCTGGTGTAGTCCGAGATGGCGAACATCGACGTGCCGTAGGTGCTCAGGATGTAGGTGCTGGCCCACTGGGCGGGATCGGTGCAGGCCGCGTCGCAGGCCGCGTACAGATAGTCGCTGTCATAGCCGCTCTGCGCGGATTGGGTGCGGATGAGCAAGCGCGGCTGGCCGGCCTCGGTCACGGCCAGCTGGACTTCCAGGACGTCATCGGCCAGAACGACGCCGTGCCAGTTGGCGCCCTGGCCGCAGTCCGCGCCGGCCGCACAGTACTCGTACACGGCCTGGGGATGGTCGACCAGCGGCACCGTGTGGGCATAGGCGGTGTGCAGGCCGCCCAGCGCGTCGGAGGCCACCGCGCCCGTGCCGATCTTGGTAACGGTATCCATGAAGAGCGCCTTGCGCGGCAACGGCGGCGGGGGCGGAGTGGTGCCGCCGCCGGCCTGGAAGGTCACAAACGGGAGCAGGACCTTGAAGGTCGCCTGCGGATCTTCCTGGGCCTGCACGGCGGCCGGCCGCAGGGCGGCCAGGGCCAGGCCGGCGAGCAGGGAGATGAAGATCAGGGGGCGGACGAGCGTGAGCCGGGTCATGGAGCCTCCAGGCCGGCCGCCCGAAGTCCGGGAACAGCCGCCGAAAGAAGTAGTCATTGCGGACCCATACTATCCGCCCGCGGCCGGGCCGGCATCCAACCGGTGTCCGAGTCATCGTCCGTCCTAAGACTGAAGGGGTTGAGGGGGGTCGGCGCTTTGATCGCCGGCCGCCGGCCCAGCGGTCGGCAGGCCGATGAGCAGGGCCAGCGGCCCGAGCAGCAGCAGCCACATGGCCCCGGGCAGGCCAAACTGCTCGGCCGCCCAGCCCAGCAGCGCCGGCAGAAAGCCAGCCGCCAGCCCAAAGAAGGCATCCACGGCCAGGACGGTGCCGGATTGGCCGGGCAGCGCGGAGTACAGCCGGCCCTTCAGGATGGCGTACCAGCCCGAGTTGAACAGGCCCAGCAAGGCCAGCCAGATCAGCTTGGCCCCGAAGCCGGGCGTGAGCAGAAAGGCCGGATACAGGCCGGCTACGATCAAGGCGCTGAGGCGCAGGTAGGCCAGGCCGCGCACGCGCTCCAGCAGCGGGATCAACAGCGCGTCGCCCACCAGGCCGGCGCCGGTCCAGACCGCCACGCCCAGCGCCGCCTGCTCCGGCGTCGCGCCGGCCGTGTCCACCAGGTAGAGGGCCAGAAAGCCCAGCAGGATATCGAGCATGAAGTCCGCGAATTCCAGCAGCACCAGCCAGCGCAGCACGGCCGGGCGCGTCAGCGCGCGCAGCGCCGCGCCCAGGCCCGCCCGCAGGCCCTGGCCGGCCGCGGCGGCCCCGCTGGGGGGGAGGCGCCGGGGCCAGACCAGGGCGGTCAGCGCCAGGGCGCCGGCGGCCACGCCCAGGTAGGCGCCGCGCCAGCTGAGGCCGAGCCAGGCCGTCAGGCCCAGAAGCAGCGGGCCGGCCACCACGCCCAGCGAGCCGGCCAGCGTCCAGCGCGCCATCAACTGGTCGTGCCGGCGCGGGTCAGTGTCCATCAGCGCGGTCTGAGACAGGCTGACGAAGGCGCCCGAGGCCGGGTTAAAGAGGCAGAAGGCGGCCAGCAGCAGCGCAAAGCTCGGCGCCAGGCCGGTCAGCAGGCAGGCCAGCGCAAAGGCCAGCCCGCCGCCCAGGATCAGGCGCCGGCGCCAGCCCTGGTCCGCCAGCACGCCCAGGAACGGCTCCAGGGCGGAGCCGACCAGGCGCGGCAGGCTGAGCAGCAGCCCGATCTGAAGATAGGTGAGGCCGAGGTCGGACCGGATCAACGGCCAGGCCGCTTCGCCGGCGCCAAAGACCAATTCGTCCAGGAATTCGATCAGCAGCAAGCCGCCGGCCAGCGAAAGCAGGCCGCGGCGGAGGGATTTCAGTTGAGGCAGCAGAGAGGAGAACATGGTTCCGCCTGAGTACGTGTGAGACAGGACTCAACGCCGCGCCGGCCGGCTGGCCGGGCGCGGAAGCAGGCGGGACCCAGGCGGTGAACGCGCTGGGAGTTAACCGGGCGGGAGGAAACCGAAGCCATTCATGCGCGCATTATACCGAACAAAAAGCCCCGACGCAGGCGCCGGGGCTTCAGTCGTCAGCGGGATCAGCTCTGTCTAGGCAGGGTTCTGAGCGAGAGCCACAACCATAGCCGCCTGGGGGCCCTTGGCCGTGTCCTCGATCGAGAACTCGACACGCTGGCCCTCCTCAAGGTTGCGATAGCCCTCGCCCTGGATGGCGGAGTAGTGGACGAAGACGTCCTTCTCCCCGCTGTCCGGGCTGATGAAGCCATAGCCCTTGACGCGACTGAACCACTTGACTGTACCGGTAACGCGATTGCCCATGTGACGAGTGCCTCCTTCTGACGCTCGCAAAAACGGGTGAGGCGGATGTGGCGGTTCAGACCGGCCGGCCGCGGCCAACAAAAAACGCCGTGTCGAATGGGGATTCGACAGGCGAATTTGACTACACTGCGCCGAACGGATAACCAAACCTCACTCTAGCGCAAAGTTATCATGCTTTAATCGAGCCGTCAACCAAACTTCATTCCTATTCCGGCTCATTTCACGCCATCAGGGCTGGCTGACCGCGCAGCGGAAGCCCGTAAAGTTGTTGCGGCTGGCGGGTGTCAGCTTGTTGCGCGCCGAGGCCCGCACGCGATCAACCGTGTCCATCCAGGAGCCGCCGCGCACCACGCGCTCGGTGCCGGCCTCCACGCCCGGCGGATTGGCGGTTGGAAAGCGGTAATACCCGCGGAAGTCGTACCAGTCGGCCACCCACTCCCAGACATTGCCCGAGAAATCGAAGCCGCCCTCCAGGCTGGCGCCGCCCGGATAGGCCCCCACGTTGGCGGTCCGGCTGGCGCTGTCGTCGACGGTGGCATTGCGCCAGGTGGCCGGGCAGTTCTTGTCGCAGAAATTCGCCTGATCGGGCTGGGTCAGCTGCTCGCCCCAGGCGTAGCGGCGGCCGGTCGTGCCGCGGGCGGCGCGGTCCCACTCCGCCTCGGTGGGCAGGCGCCGGCCCGCCCACTGGCAATACGCCTGGGCGTCATTCCAGCTCACCTGGACCACCGGGCCGAAGGGCCGCTCCTCGGCGCTGCGGACGCCCGGGCCTTCCGGCAGCAGCCAGCTGGCATCTTTGGCAAATACCGGGTCGTTGCCGACGAAGATGACGCCGCCGGCGCGGGCGCCGTTCTGGCCGTCGTCCACGCCCGTCTCGGCGTCGGTGCGGTAACCGGTGGCGCGGACAAAGTCCGCGAACTGGGCCACGGTCACCTCGGTCCGGTCGATCCAGAACGCGTCCAGATAGACCTCGAGCTGCGGCTTCTCGTCTTCCTTGGCGTCGGGGTCGGAGTCCGAGGCGCCCAGTTTGAAGACGCCGGCCGGGATGAAGATCAGCTCCATGCCGTCCTGGGCGGAAACGGTGCTGGCGACGGGCACGGTCACGGTGGAGACGCCGGCCGGGGACGGGCTGGCGGCGGAGGCCGGCGGCTGGGTGGGCGCGACCGGCGGAGGTGTGACCTGCGGCCGGGCCGCGGTCTGGCTGGGAACTGGCGCAATTGGCTGGGTCGGCGCGGCGGCGGTCGCCGTGGTCGGCGGCGGTGTGGCGCCGGGGCTGGCGTTCAGCAAGCCGCGGCCCCACGCGCCCAAGCCGGCCAGGAACACAAGGCCGGCCAGCGTCGCCGCCAGAGGCCAGCGGACCGGCCAGCGCGCCGGCTTGACGGCCGAGCGGGCCCCCACCCGCGAACCGGGCCGGGCGGCCGGCGTGCCGTGCGGCGGGGTCTCGCCCACCGGCTTGGCCAGGGCCGGGCCGGCCACCAGGGTGGTGCCGTACGCCTCGGCCACGGCCTCGGCCATCTCCTGGGACGATTGGAAGCGGTCGGCCGGGTTCTTGGCCAGGGCGCGCGCCAGCACCACGTCCAGGCCGCGCGGCAGGTCGGGGTTGGCCTGCGTCACCAGCGGCACGACGTCGTTGATGTGGCGCATGACGATGCCCACCGCGCTGTCCGCATCGAACGGCACCCGGCCGGTCAGCAGCTCATACAGCATCACGCCCAGTGAGTACAGGTCGCTGCGGCCGTCCACGGCCTGGCCGCGCCCCTGCTCCGGGCTCATGTAGTGCGGGGTGCCGATCATGCCCACGCCGCTGTGGGTCAGCGCGCCGCCGCGGATGATCTTGGCCAGGCCAAAGTCGGTGATGAACGAGTTGCCGCGCGTGTCCAGCAGGATGTTCTTGGGCTTGACGTCGCGGTGGACGACGCCCAGGCTGTGGGCGTAGTCCAGGCCGCGGCCGACCTCGGACAGATAGCGCAGGATGTCGGCCGGCGGCAGCGGGCCGGCGCGCTGCGTCAGGTCCTGCAGGGTGCCGCCGCTGATGTAGCGCATCACCAGGTACGGGGTCTCGCCGATCTCGCCGTAGTCGATGACGGGCAGGATGTGGGGATGCTCCAGGGCGGCGACGATCTGCGACTCCTGGCGGAAGCGGGCGACGAACTGAGAGTCGTCGGTAAGCGAGCTAGACAGGATCTTGATCGCCACCCAGCGGTTCATGCTGGGCTGGCGCGCCAGATAAACGTCGGCCATACTGCCAGAGCCGATCAGCTCGACAATCGTATAGCCGCTCAGTTCCCGGCCGATCCATTCAGTGCTTTTAGCCATGCTCAGCGCGCGTCCATTCGCACGGGCAATTTTACCTAGTTATGGAACGCCGCAGAAACGACGCGCATCACCCAGGGTTAAGAAAAGCAAGCCGGGCGGAGGACCGCCCGGCTCTGATTCTAGGTTCTTTTGGGGAAAAACGCGCGGAGGACGCTGGTCCTCCTAACCAAACCAAACTTTTCGGCGGCAGCCCCTATTTGGGCGCGGCGAAGTCCACTTCACAAACGCCGGCCACGCAGGCCAGTTCCTGGGCGGCGGTGGTCAGGTCGTCTTCCTCGTAGTAGTACAGTTTGGAGAAGTCGATAGCCGGGAACTCGGCCGCCAGGCGCTCGTACTCGGCCTGGGCGATCTCCACGTACGGCATCTGCGCGTACTGGGCGTCGAAGGCCGGCAGGAAGGACAGGCCGCCGATCTGATCGCGGTGCTCCCAGACCCACTTCATCAGGTCGATGACCTCGTCCGGGCGGTAGGTAATGGTGCAGGACGGGTTGTGCTCGGTCCAGTACAGCTTGTTCTGCAGCCAGTACTCGCACTGCTCCACAGCCGAGCGCTGGTCACGGGTGATGGCGCCTGCCGGGGATTTGACCGGGAAGTGCACGACCCAGGTGTTGGCGTTCTCGGGGGTCTGGCCGTTCTCGGGGTCCATGGGCGCGCCGGCGTCCTTGAGCACCTTGAAGACCGGCGAGTGGGCGGCCACGCGCACGTTGCGGATGTAGTATGGGGCCCAGCGGGCGTGCAGCCCGGACGAGCAATTGAGCAGCTGCGACGAATTGCCGCTCGGCTTGACGCAGGTGATGGAGGCCGAAGTGTTGATGCCCAGCGCGGCGGCCGTCTCCTGATTGACGCGGATCGCGATCTCGCGCAGCTGGGCCTTCACCTGGGCGTCCTGGGCCAGAGGGCTGTCCAGCTGGCCGGTGATGTCCACGCCCAGCAGGCGCTCGTCTTCGCAGTTCTGCTGCCAGATCGGGCGCAGGCCGGGGAAGTGCGTGGCCAGGGACTGAATGGTGCCGATGATAGTGGCCACTTCCACCTTTTCACGCAGGCTGGCCAAGGTGTCGTCCACGCGGGCGACGGCCGCGGTGAGGTTGCAGAACTGGAAGGGGCGCAGGTTGATCTCGCCGCACGGGTTGGTGCCGAACTCGGCCTCCGCCCGGCGGGCCGGCTTCATGGCGTTGGCGGCCGCGCGGCTGAAGATGCCGGGCTCGCCGCGGCCGGATTCGGCCATCTCCAGGAAGTGCTTGATGAACTCCTGCTGGGTCTGCCGGCCGTCCAGCCAGACGGCCGAGTTGTTGGCATTCCAGCGCTGGCTGTTCTCGCGCTCGAAGTCGCCGTTCTTGGCGAGGCGCATCTCGTCGTCGCCGGCGTCGAAGAGCGAGATCATGGCCGTGCGCCGGACGCCGCCTGAAACCGCGGCATTGCCGACCGCGCACATCATGTCGTGGGCGTCGAGCGGGCGCAGGAAGCCGCCCTGGCGGGCCAGCACGCGCGCGCGGACGAAATCCAGCATGGCGCGGAAGGGTTCGGGGCCGGAGGCCCGCCCGCCCTTGGTGCGCAGCGGCGCGCCGGCCGGCCGCAGGCCCGAAAGGTCGAAGCGCACGTCGCCGCCGTCGAACCAGGTCTGCAGGCCGAAGCGCAGGGCCTCGGCCCAGCCCTCGGCCGAGTCCTCCACCGCCACGCTCAGCGGCGCTTTGCCGGTCTGGCGCTTGATGCGCGGGAAATTCTCGACGTAGCGGCTCTCCACCGAGAAGCCCACGCCGCAGCCGCTCATCGAGATGATCAGGGCCTCGACGAACGAGTCGATGCTCTCCACCGGCTGGTAGGAGCAGTTGTAGATGGCGATGTTGTTGCGGCGGGCGGCCGGCCCGGCCATGGCCAGCAGGCGCATGGACGGCATGGCGCGCATCTCCAGCACGGCCGCGCGCAGACGGTCATAGGTCGCGGCGGGCAGCCGGTCGCCGGCCAGCTCGTTCAGATACTCCACCGCCCGGTCCACGGTCTCGATCCAGGTCTCGCGCCGGCCCAGGTCGTAATTGAAGCGCGAGTACTTGTCGTAGAACTGGAATTTCTGCAGCTGGGTCGGGAAGTAGCGGTCGGACTCGGCGAAGGCCTGGCGCACGGTCTCGGGGATCGGCCGCACCTGGCGCTGCTTGGCGTGCTCGGCCCGGTACAGGATGTAGTGCTTGGCGGCCTCGTACTCGCCGGCCGACTGCAGGACCATCTCGACCATGTCCTGCACCTGCTCGACGGTGGGCTGCCCGAACTTGGCGGCCACGATGTTGACGGCCTGGCGCGCCAGATCCGGGATGGGCGTGACCGGCTTGTAGCCCAGGCTGGCGAAGCACTTATGCAGGGCGCTCTCGATCCGGGCGATGTCGAACGGCACCACCCGGCCATCGCGCTTGACGATGGTGGTGGGCATCGGCAGCAGCTCCGGGAAAAGGCTCGGACGCTGAAGGATGGCGCCGTTCCCGTTGGCATGTCCGTTGGCAGGCTTGGTGTTCTCCAACATCGCGGTGATCTCCCAACAAAAAAACAGGCCTCCGCCCGGAGGACCTCCCCGTGGCGGACACCTGGGGCCAGCTAGCTTTCCAGCAGGCGGTTGATTTCGTCGCGGACGGCTTTGATGTCGTCCAGGCCGAGGTAGACGATGGCGTAGCGCACGTAGGCGATCAGGTCCAGCTCCTTCAGGCCGGCCATGACCATGTCGCCCACAATGCGGCTGGAGACCTCGCTCTTGCCCATCGTCTGCAGGGTGGCTTCAATCTCCCCCACCAGCCGCTCGATGTCGGCGGCTGAGACCGGCCGCTTGGCGCACGAGATGCGGATGCCGCGCGCCAGCTTCTCGCGGTCGAACTCCTCGCGCGTGCCATCCTGCTTGACGATGAGCGGGGTCGCCAGGATGGCGCGCTCATAGGTGCTGAAGCGCTGCCGGCACGAGAGACACTCGCGGCGCCGGCGCACCCCGCCCTTGGCGTCGTGATTTGTGTCGATGACCTTGGAGTCGGCCGCACCGCAGTAGGGACAGCGCATCGCAGAATAACCGCTAATTAACCGCCATATATGGCGTCAATATAATTTCGGATGCCATATTTATGGCCGAAGGGGCTACAGTCTAGCAAAGATCGGAGTCGGAGGCAATAAGCCGACTCTTAAAGTTTGTTGAGCTGCGCGCCGCGCCAAATCAGGCGGCGGCGAGTCGGCGGCGAGTCGCCGAACTCTTTAAGTAACCGGTTCCTAACGCCCGCGCCGGGATTTTGGCTCGGTGCGCGGCATCCGCCGCGCGGCCGGCCGCGGCCAGCCCTGGCCCGCCGGCCCCAAACGCCTGCGCCCCGCCACGCACAGAGGCGCGACGGGGCGCAGACAGCTGGGAGGTGGGAGCCAGACCCAGGACGGCCAGGGCGCGGGCGCCTTGGCCCAACGCCGGCGGCGCAAGCCGGCCGGCGCGCAACCACACGAATTAGCGGCGGCGCAGGAAGGCCGGGATGTCCAGGTCGTCCGTGTTGTAGGTGCGCGGCTGGAAGTCCGCCGGCTCCGGCCGAGCCGCCGAGGCGGCGTGGGCCTCCGCGCCGTGGGCGGGCGCGGCCGGCGCGTGTTGGGCCGCGCGCGGCGTGGACGCCGGCCGGGCCGCCTGGCGCTCCAGGGTGCGGCGCGGCACGCCCGTGCGCTCGAAGCCGGTGGCGATGACCGTGATGCGGATCTCGTCGCCCAAATTCTGATCGATCACGGCGCCGAAGATCAGGTTGACGTCCGGATGCGCGGTCTCCTTGATGATGGC
>JAEURL010000471.1 GCA_016789165.1 Anaerolineales bacterium
GGAGAGCCCTCATGGAATTTCCCGCGTATGTCACTCACCCCGGCCTGCGCGCCTGGGTGGAGGAGATGGCCGCCCTGTGCAAGCCGGACCGCGTCCACTGGTGCGACGGCTCCCAGGCCGAGTATGACCAACTGTGCGAGCAAATGGTGCAGAGCGGCACCTTCCTGCGCCTGAACCTCGAGAAGCGCCCCGGCAGTTTCCTGGCCCGCTCGGATCCGAGCGATGTGGCCCGCGTGGAAGACCGCACCTTCATCTGCAGCTTGAACCCCAACGCCGCCGGGCCCACCAACAACTGGCAGCACCCCAAGGAGATGAAGGCCACCCTGACCAAGCTCTTCGACGGGGCCATGCGCGGCCGCACGCTGTACGTCATCCCGTTCAGCATGGGGCCGCTCGGCTCGCCCATCGCCCACATCGGCGTCGAGC
The DNA here is from genome assembly GCA_016789165.1 of Anaerolineales bacterium. GTDB lineage: Bacteria > Chloroflexota > Anaerolineae > Anaerolineales > UBA6663 > SpSt-583. The sequence continues at coordinate 427 of JAEURL010000471.1, forward strand.
TGTCGGACTCGCCCTACGTGGCGGCGAGCATGCGCATCATGACGCGCATGGGCCGGGCGGTGCTGGAGACGCTGGGCGACGACGACTTCGTGCCCTGCCTGCACTCGGTGGGCATGCCGCTGGCGCCGGGGCAGAAGGACGTACCCTGGCCCTGCAATCATGAGCACAAGTACATCGTCCATTTCCCGGAGGAGCGCTCGATCTGGTCCTACGGCAGCGGCTACGGGGGCAACGCCCTGCTGGGCAAGAAGTGCTTCGCCCTGCGCATCGCCTCCGTGCTGGCGCGGGCCGAGGGCTGGCTGGCCGAGCACATGCTCATCCTGGGCGTCGAAGCGCCGGATGGCCAGAAGACCTACGTGGCCGCGGCCTTCCCCAGCGCCTGCGGCAAAACCAACTTCGCCATGCTGATCCCGCCGCCGGCCCTGACCGGTTGGAAGGTGACCACCGTCGGCGACGATATCGCCTGGATCAAGCCGGGCGCGGACGGCAAGCTGTACGCCATCAACCCGGAGGCCGGCTTCTTCGGCGTGGCGCCGGGCACCTCGGATAAATCCAACCCGAACGCCATGGCCTCCATCCGGGCCAACACCATCTTCACCAACGTGGCCCTGACCGACGACGGCGACGTGTGGTGGGAGGGCATGACCAAGCAGCCGCCGGCCCACCTGATCGATTGGAAGGGCCAGGACTGGACCCCGGACGCCGGCCGGCCGGCCGCCCATCCCAATGCGCGCTTCACGGCCCCCATCAGCCAGTGCCCGTCCATCGACCCCAAGTACGACGACCCGCAGGGCGTGCCGATCTCGGCCTTCATCTTTGGCGGCCGGCGCAGCACGGTGGTGCCGCTGGTCTACCAGGCCTACAACTGGAACTACGGCGTCTACGCCGCCGCCACCATGGGCTCGGAGATGACGGCCGCCGCCGCCGGCAAGCTGGGCGAAGTGCGCCGCGACCCGATGGCCATGCTGCCCTTCTGCGGCTACCACATGGCCGATTACTTCAACCACTGGCTGCAGTTCGGGCGCAACGTCCAGAACCCGCCGCGCATCTTCAACGTCAACTGGTTCCGCAAGGACAAGGACGGCAACTTCCTGTGGCCGGGCTTCGGTGAAAACATGCGCATCCTCAAGTGGGTGGTCGAACGCACCCGCGGCCAGGGGCGCGCCATCGAGGGGCCGCTGGGCCGCATGCCGCGCTATCAGGACATCGACTGGCGCGGGATGGAGGACTTCACCGAGGAGCAGTTCAACGAACTGATGAGCGTTGACCGCAGCCAGTGGATCCACGAACTGGTCCAGCACGACGAGCTGTTTCTCAAGCTGTACGACAAACTGCCCAAGGAGTTCATCTTCCTGCGCGAGCTGATCCTCTCCAGCCTGTGGCGCTCGCCCAAGACCTGGGAGATGGCGCACGAATAGCGCCGCGCGATCCCACCGCGCCGGGCGGCCCGTTCTAACGGGCGGCCCGGCGTTTTTATTTCCGCCGCCTATGCACCCCCGGCCGGAAATGCGCTATAGTGGAGCCAAGCCACTCACCGGGGATCCCCGATGCCAAAATCCGAGCCGCTCACCAGCGTCGACGCCGCCTGGTTGCACATGGACAAGCCCGACAGCTTGGCTACGATCACGAGCGTGGTCCTGTTCGACCAGTCGTTGGATTTCGAGCGCGTCTGGGACACTTTCGCATACCGGCTGCTGCCCTTCTTCCGGCGCTTCCGCCAGCGCATCCGCGAGCCGCGCCTGGGTCTGGGCCTGCCGCGCTGGGAACTGGACCCCGAGTTTGACCTGGCCCGCCATATCGAACCACTCAGCCTGCCGGCGCCTCGCGACGAGGCCGCGCTCCAGGCGGCCGCCAGCCACCTGCTGAGCCAGCCGCTGGACCGCCGTTGGCCGCTGTGGCACGTGGCGGTGGTGGAGCGCTACCGCGGCGGCGGCGCCCTGATCACGCGCCTGCACCACTGCCTGGGCGATGGCCTGGCTCTGGTGCACGTGCTGCTCTCGATGGCCGATGACGCGCCCGACGCCCCGTGGCCGGCGGCGCCGGCCCCCGCCGAGCGGGACCGCCGGCCCTGGCTGGCCCGCCTGACGGCGCGCGCCGCCGGCACGGCCGAGCACGCGCTCAACACCGCCGAACACTGGCTGAAAGACGGCTGGGACGCTCTCAACCACCCGCTGCGGCCGGCCGACCAATTGGCGCTGGGCGGGGCCTACGCCCTGGCCCTGAGCAAGCTCACCCTGGCCAGCCCGGATCGCAAGACCGTGTTCCGAGGCAAGCTGGGCCGCGCCAAGCGCCTGGCCTGGAGCCGGCCCATTGCTCTGGACGCCGTGAAGGCCGCCGGCCACGCCCTGGACGGCACGGTCAACGACGTGCTCCTCGCGGCGGTAGCCGGCGGCCTGCGCCGGTATCTGGAACAGCGCGACCAGCCGGTGGCCGGCCTGAACCTGCGGGCCATGGTCCCCGTGAACCTGCGCCGGCCCGGCGAACGCCTGGATGGCCTGGGCAACCGCTTTGGCCTGATCCTGCTGGCCTTGCCGGTGGGCGTGCGCGATCCCGCGCGCCGCGTGCGCGTGCTCAAAGGGCGCATGGACGCGATCAAAAGCTCGCCGGAGGCCCTGGTGGCCTTCCGCATTCTGGGCGCCATGGGCCTCACACCCACCCAGGTGGAGGACCTGATCCTGCGTTTCTTCGCGGCCAAGGCCACGGCCGTGATGACCAATGTGCCCGGCCCGCGCGAGACCCTGTACTTCGCCGGCCGGCCCATCCGGCGCATGCTCGTTTGGGCCCCGCACCCCGGCCAGCTCGGCCTGGGAGTCAGCATCCTCAGCTACGCCGGCCAGGTGACGGTGGGCATCGACGCCGACGCCGGCCTAGTGCCGGACCCGGCCCAGCTGGTGGCCGCCTTCGAAGACGAGTTCGCGGCGCTGATCAAGGCCGTGCCGGGGCCGCGCCGGCCGCCGCGGACGCGGGCCGCCGGCCGCTGCCAGGCCAAAACCCAGGCCGGCGCCCCATGCCGCAACTCCGCCGCGGCCGGCAGCCGCTTCTGCCGCCGGCACTCCCCGGCATGACCAGCCGCTCGGCGCCCGCTTTCGACCCCGGTCCGCTGGCCGCCTTCCTGCGCCCGCGCTTGCCCGGCGCCGACGGCCCGCTGACCGTGGAGCGCATCGCCGGCGGGCAATCCAACCCCACTTACTGGCTCAAGTACCCGGACCACACCTTCGTCCTGCGCAAACAGCCGCCCGGCCCACTGCTGCCCTCGGCCCATGACATGGCCCGCGAATACCGGATCCTGAGCGCCCTGGCCGGCACCGACGTGCCCGTGCCGCGCGCGCTCCTGTTCAGCGGCGACCGCGCCTTGATCGGCACGCCCTTCTACGTGATGGCGGCCGTGCCCGGCCGCGTCTTTGCGGACGCGGCCCTGCCCGGCCGGCCGCCGGCCGAACGCGCCGCCATCTACACCGCGATGAGCGCGACCCTGGCGCGTCTGCACCGCGTGGATTGGCGGGCGCTGGGCCTGGGCGATTTCGGCCGGGCCGGCCAATATTTCAGCCGGCAGGTGGCCCGCTGGACCAAGCAGTGGCAGGCCTCGCGGACGCGCCCGCTCCCCGAGATCGATCACCTGGCCGCCTGGCTGCCGGCCCACCTGCCGCCGGACGACGAGACCACCCTCGCCCACGGCGATTACCGGCTGGGCAACCTGATCTTTCACCCGACCGAGCCGCGCGTGGTGGCGGTGGTGGATTGGGAGCTCTCGACCCTTGGCCATCCGCTGGCGGACCTGGCCTACAACTGCCTGATCTACCACGCCACGCCCGAGGAATATGGCGGCCTGCTCGGCCTGGACCTGGCGGCGCTGGGCATTCCGGACCAGGCCGCCCTGGTGGCCGATTACTGCCGGCGCGCCGGCCGGCCCAACGATCTGCACCCCTTCCACTTCATCTTCGCCCTGTTCCGCTTTGCCGTCATCCTGGAGGGCGTGGCCGCCCGCGCCGCGCAAGGCAACGCCTCCGCCGCCGATGCGGCCGAGGTCGGCCGGCTGAGCGGGAACTTCGCCCGCCGGGCCTGGGCCCTGGCCGAGGGCCGCTGAGCCCGCCGATGTCCGCCGCTCTGCCGCCGGCCCTGGAGGCCGCGCTCGCCCGCCGCGCACCGCTGTTGAGCCGACCGGATACGGATGCGCTGCGCCTGATCCACCGGGCCGCGGACGGCTTTCCGCCCCTGGCCGTGGACGCTTTCGGCCCGGTGCTGGTGGCCAGCCTGTACGACCGCCGGCCATTGACGCGGGAACACGCGCGGCTGTTGGGCGCCCTGGCCGAGCGGCGCGGGGCCGCGGCCGTCTACGTGAAATACCGGCCGGTGCAGGCCAGCACCCTCAGCGCCGCGGACCGGGCCGCCCTGGCGCCGGCCGCGCCCCTCCTCGGCCGGCCGCTGGACGAGGTCGAGGTCCGCGAGAACGGCCTGCGCTTCCTCATCCGGCCGGCGGCCGGCCTGAGCGTGGGCCTGTTCCTGGACATGCGCGAGATGCGGGCCTGGGTGCGGGAGCAGGCGGCCGGCCGGACCGTGCTGAACCTGTTCGCGTATACGTGCGGTTTTGGGGTGGCGGCGGCGGCCGGCGGCGCGGCGCGGGTGGTGAATGTGGACGCGGCCCGCAGCGTGCTGGCCTGGGGGCGCGCCAATTACGCCCTGAACGGCCTGGCCGCCGAGGAACAGGATTTCATTTTCGGGGACGCCTTCGATTGGCTGAAACGCTTCGCGCGGCGCGGCCAGACCTTCGATCTGGTGATCCTGGACCCGCCCAGCTACGCCACCACCAAGACCAGCCGCTTTGCGGTGAGCCGCGATTACGCCGCGCTGGCCGCCCTGGCCGCGCCGCTGGTGGCACCCGGCGGCTGGCTGCTGGCCTGCGCCAACGCCGCCGAGCTGCCCCAGCGCGCCTTTGTTAAACAACTGCGCGCCGGGCTGGGGGACCGCCCGGCGCGCCTGACGTTCGCTCACGAACCGCCGCTCGATTTTCCACTCGCCCCCGGCCAGACCCCCTACCTGAAGATCGGCCAGGCGCATTTGGCCCGCTAACTCGGCGGCCGCACCACCAGCATGGCAAAGTCGTGGCTGTTCCGCAGGACCTTCTCGGTCACGCTGCCATACACCCAGCGCTGCGCGCCGGTGCGCCCGTGGGTGGCCATCGCCACCACATCCACGCCCTGCGTCTCCACAAAGTTGAGGATCGTGCTGGGCGCCGGCCCGCTCCGCACGGCGGTCGCCAAGGCCTGGCCGGGGCGCCGCTTGACCACCTCGGCCAGATAGGTCTGCGCTTCGTCCGCCAGCTCGTCCTGCACCCGCAGGCCCAGGCCGTGCTCCACGGTGTCCAGCTCCTCGACATGGCGCGTGGGGATCTCTTTGACCACGCGCAGCAGGGTGACCGCCGCGCCGAACGCCCCCGCCACTTGCAGGGCCGGCGCCAGCGCGGCCTCCGCCAGCTCTGAGCCGTCCAACGGGATCAGCATTTTCTTCAGCGGCGCGTCCGAGCGGATCACCAGCACCGGACAAGGGGCGTGCGCCAGCACGCGTTCCGTGACGCTGCCCATGATCCAGCGCGTCACGCCGGAATAGCCGTGGGTGGACATGACGATCAGGTCGGCCTGGCGGGCCGCCGCCGTCTGCAGGATGGCCTCGGCCGGGTCGCCGTCCACCACTTCGCCAAGCACGGTGATCTTCGGCCGCGGCCGGGTGCGTTGCAGCCCGTCCAGGTACTCGCGCGCCTCCAGCCGGGCCTTCTCCACCGCCTGATCCAGGCCGCGCAGGCTGTAGTTGCCGAAGAACTCCACGGTGGGCACCATGGCCACTTCCACCACCGGCGTGCGCATCAAGAGCACCTGGCTGCCGGCCTGCTCGGCCAGGGTGAAGACCGGCGCCAGGGCCCGCTCCGACAGCGCCGAGCCATCCAGCGGAACGAGGATGTTCTTGAACATAGGGACCTCCCGGAATGTGGGCACTTCCAACTCCAGTGTGGAAGCATTCGCCAGCCTGCTCTAGTGTCGATTGTCATTAGTTATGTATATACATACACTTCAGTCAGAATTCCTATAATGCACTGCGTCAGCCGGTGTTATAATGCAATGCGTCATTAAGGAACAGAGCGCACTGTGAGCACCCTGTTGGCCTTCCCGATTGAGCCCGCCCACCTGAACGATGGCACGCCCGTGCAGTTGCGCAGCCTGCGTCCTGACGATGTCGAGCGCATCAAGGCCTTCTTCTATCGGCTTTCTCCCGAAAGTATTTTCTACCGTCTGCTGGAATACCGCACCACCATCACCGACGCGGAAGCCAAACTGCTCTGCGATGTGGATGGTGTGCACCGGGTTGCGATCGCGGCCACCCAGTTCACCGAGGCCGGCGAGGAGAATATCGTCGCGGTGGCCCGCTACGCGCTGGTCAACCCGGAGACGCCGGAGGTCGCCGAAGCCGCCATCGTGGTGGAAGACGGGCTCCAGGGTCGCGGCCTGGGCACGCTGTTGATCCGCCGGCTGGTGCGGTACGCCCGGGAGCACGGCATCCGCCGCTTCGTGGCGACCGTGCATTACAATAATGCCCGGATCCTGCGCTTTATCGAGCACAGCGGCCTGCCCGTCGAACGCGTGATGGAACACGGTATCTGGAACCTGTTCATCCACATCGACGCCGCCAACCTCCACCTCAACTAGCG